>NZ_JAAGPE010000109.1:0-28162 GCF_017104605.1 Burkholderia sp. Ac-20384
TGCCGCCCGGCCGATTCTTCGAAGGAGACTATCGTGCTGATCTGGAAAACCGCGTTGTCGCTCAACTGGCGGACGAGCCTCGTGTCGCCGGCCAGCGCACCGGTCGCGGCGGCGAACGTCGGGCGCCTGGTGCTGACCGGCGCAACCGGCTTCATCGGCAGTACCGTGCTGACGGCGCTCGTCAATGCGGGGCTGCTCGACCGCATCGTCTGCGTCGTGCGTGCGCAGGATCGCGGCCACGCCGTCGCGCGGCTGCGCGAAGCGGCGCTGCGCGCGGGGCTGGCGCCGTACTGGGCGTCGCGCCTGACCGATGCGAACGTGATCGTCGGTGCGCTCGGCGACGTGTGGCACGGCGCCGACGCGCCGCGCCTCGCCGCCGCGACGCACGTGATTCATTGCGCGGGCCATGCGTCGCCGGCCGACGGCGCGCACCTGCAGGCCGACATCGCCGATGCGGTGCGCTTCGCCGAACGCTTCGCGCGGGCGCCGCGCCTGCAGCGCTTCGTGTATGTCGGTACGGCCTATGCGCATGCGGGCCGCGGCGGCATCGTGCAGGAAGAGGCCGCGGGCGACGCAGCGAACGCCGTCGCCCGCGATGATGAAGGCCTGCCGGGTGCGGTGCTCGCGGCGGACTACCTGCACGCGAAGGCGGAGACCGAGCAGCGTCTGCGCGCGCTCGGGCTGCCGCTCGTCGTGGTGCGGCCGTCGCATGTGGTCGGCCACACGGTGCTCGGTACGCGGCCCGCGCCGAATTCGTTCTGGATGTTCCGGCTCGCGCATGCCGCGCGCCGTTTCACCGCGCGACCGATGACGCGCATCGACATCGTGTCGGTGGACGACGTGGCGCGTGCGACGATGCTGCTGGCCGTCAAGCCGACGCTCGCGCACGACCTGTATCACGTGTCGGCCGGCGACGAGGCACCGCAAGTCGCGCAGATCGTGCGTGCGATGGACGAGGCGGCGGGGATGACGGGCGCACCGCGCTACGCGGCGTGTGCGCCGGCCGAGTTGCCGCTCGTGGTGCGCGATGTGCTCGGGCGGACCGATCCGGCACTCGAGCGCGTGATCGGCCGGGCCCTGCAGCGCTGCGGGGAATTCGCGACGGTCGATCGCGTGTTCGACAACCGCCGCGTGCGCGACGAAATCGATTTCGAACCGTTGCCGTTCATCGATTACGTCGAGGAATGCATGCGCACGTCGCGTGGCGTGGCCGTGACCGAGCTGATGCGCGGCGCGGTGCACTGATCGCCCGCGCTGCACCGGCGCCCGTTCCCGCGGCTGGCGGGAGCGGGCGCCGTTTTCACGTGTTGCCGCCGAGCTCGATGAGCCGGTCGAGCGCGCGATAGATGTCTTCGAGGCCGTCCTGGCCGAACCGCGATTCGAGCTGCCGGTACTGCTCGTCGATCCGCGGACCGATTTCCGTGACCAGTTTCCTGCTTTGCGGCGTCAGGCTCACCAGCAGCCTGCGCTGATCTTCCTGTGCGCGCGTGCGCGTGATCAGGCCGTCGCGCTCCATCCGTTCCAGCACGCCCGTGAGGCTCGGGCTCAGGATGCAGCAGCGTCGTGCGATCTGTCCCGCTTCGAGCGCCTGCGCCGGTTCGCCGTCGAGCACGCGGATGATCCGCCATTGCTGTTCGGTCAGCGCGAATTCCTTGAGAATGGGGCGAAACAGACCCATCAGCGTTTCGCGGGCCTCGAGCAGCAGCATGGCCAGGTTGCGATGGTCGAGCGTACGGTTCATCGGGGTGGGTAGAGGACGGGGACGCATCAATCTTAACAGCCGCGGGTAGTGAATTTCGCATATCAGGGTAATCGAGGTTGCCAGCGCCCGATTGTTTACTTAAGATATTAACTATTGACGATGCGCCGCGACGCGCGGCAGGGGAATGACGCATGGAGCTGTCTTGCACGACCGCCGCGGCGCCGCCGTTGCCGGTCGCCATCGGTACCGTCTACGGTGCGCTGCTCAACGAGCGTGCGGCGCTCGACGCGCTCGGCGATGCCGTGAACGCACCGCCTTACGGGCGCCCGCCGCAGGCGCCGATTCTTTACATCAAGCCCGCCAACACGCATGCGACCAACGGCGCGGCCGTCGTCGTGCCGTCCGGCGTCGACGCGCTGGAGATCGGCGCGTCGGTGGCCGTCGTGTTCGCCCGCCGCGCGACGCGCGTGCCGGCCGCGCAGGCACTCGACACCCTTCACGGTTTCACGCTCGCGAGCGACGTGTCGGTGCCGCATCCCGATTACTACCGTCCGGCCGTGCGCTTCAAGTGCCGCGACGGTTTCTGCCCGCTGGGCCCGGCCATCGTGCCGGTCGCCGCGCTGGGCGATGTCGACGCGATCGGCTTGACCGTACGGATCGACGGCGAGGTGGCCGTCGCCGCCTCGACGGCTACGCTGATTCGCTCCGTGCGCGAGTTGATCGCCGATGTGACGGCCTTCATGTCGTTCGACGCGGGCGATGTCTTGCTGCTCGGCGTTGCCGGCGGCGCACCGCGCGCCCGTGCGGGCAGCACGATAGAGATCGCCGCCGCCGGGATCGGCACGTTGCGGCACACGCTGATTGCGGAGGAAGCACGATGAAGACGGCGCGCGTGATCTACAACGGCGCACTGCATGCGGCCGAACCGGCCGGCGACGGTGCGATCCGCCTCGATACGGGGCGAGTCGTGGCCGAGGACGTGGTCGAGTGGCTGCCGCCCGTTGCGCCGCGCACGACGTTCGCGCTCGGCCTCAACTACGCCGACCACGCGAAAGAGCTCGCGTTCAAGGCGCCGAGCGAGCCGCTGATCTTTCTGAAGGGGCCGAACACGTTCATCGGCCACCGGTCGCGTACCGTGCGCCCGGCGGATGCCACCCACATGCATTACGAGTGCGAGCTGGCGGTCGTGATCGGGCGGCCCGCGCGCAACGTGAGCCGCGCGCAGGCGCTCGACTACGTGGCCGGCTATACGGTCGCGAACGACTACGCGATCCGCGACTATCTCGAGAACTACTACCGCCCGAACCTGCGCGTGAAGAACCGCGACACCTGCACGCCGCTCGGGCCGTGGTTCGTGAGTCGCGACGAGATCGGCGATGCGGGCGACCTGACACTGCGTACGACGGTGAACGGCCAGGAGACGCAGCGTGGCAGCACACGCGACATGATCTTCGACGTGCCGGCACTGATCGAACACATCAGCGGTTTCATGACCCTCTCGCCGGGCGACCTGATCCTGACCGGCACGCCCGAGGGGCTGGCGGACACGAAGCCGGGCGACGAGGTCGTGACCGAGATCGAAGGGATTGGCCGGCTCGTGAACACGATCGTCGGCGAAGCAGACTACTATCGCGCCGGCTGAGCCCGTCGCCCAAGGAGAGAGCATGACCATCAAGCACTGGATCGGCGGCCGGGAAGTCGAGAGCCGCGAGACGTTCACGACGCTGAATCCCGCGACGGGCGATGTCATCACCGACGTCGCATCGGGCGGCGAGGCCGAAGTCGACGCGGCCGTGCGCGCCGCGAAGGAAGCGTTCCCGAAATGGGCGAACACGCCCGCCAAGGAGCGCGCGAAGCTGATGCGCAAGCTCGGCGAGCTGATCGAGAAGAACGTGCCGATGCTCGCCGCGCTGGAGACGCAGGACACCGGCCTGCCGATCGCGCAGACGAGCAAGCAGCTGATTCCGCGCGCGTCCGAGAACTTCAACTTCTTCGCGGAAGTGTGCGTGCAGATGAACGGCCGCACCTATCCGGTCGACGACCAGATGCTGAACTACACGCTGTACCAGCCGGTCGGCGTGTGCGCGCTGGTGTCGCCGTGGAACGTGCCGTTCATGACCGCGACGTGGAAGACGGCGCCGTGTCTCGCGCTCGGCAACACGGCCGTGCTGAAGATGTCGGAACTGTCGCCGCTGACGGCCGACCAGCTCGGCCGCCTCGCGCTTGAAGCCGGTATCCCGCCGGGCGTGCTGAACGTCGTGCAGGGCTATGGTGCGACGGCCGGCGATGCGCTGGTGCGCCATCCGGACGTGCGTGCGGTGTCGTTCACCGGCGGCACCGTCACCGGCAAGCGGATCATGGAGCGTGCCGGTCTCAAGAAGTATTCGATGGAGCTTGGCGGCAAGTCGCCGGTGCTGATTTTCGACGACGCCGATTTCGACCGCGCGCTCGATGCATCGCTGTTCACGATCTTCTCGATCAACGGCGAACGCTGCACGGCCGGCTCGCGGATCTTCGTGCAGCGCACGATCTACGATCGCTTCGTGCAGGAATTCGCGCGCCGCGCGAACAACCTCATCGTTGGCGATCCATCCGATCCGGCCACGAATCTCGGCGCGATGATCACGCGCCAGCACTGGGAGAAGGTGACGAGCTATATCCGCATCGGCGAGCAGGAAGGCGCACGCGTGGTCGCGGGCGGCGCGGACAAGCCGGCGGGCCTGCCCGACCATCTGCGCAACGGCAACTTCGTGCGGCCGACCGTGCTGGCCGACGTCGACAACCGGATGCGCGTCGCGCAGGAAGAGATCTTCGGGCCGGTCGCGTGCATCATCCCGTTCGAGGACGAAGACGAAGGGCTGCGGCTCGCGAACGACACCGCGTACGGCCTTGCGTCGTACATCTGGACGCAGGACGTCGGCAAGGTGCATCGTCTGGCGCGCGGCATCGAGGCCGGGATGGTGTTCGTGAACAGCCAGAACGTGCGCGACCTGCGCCAGCCGTTCGGCGGCGTGAAGGAATCGGGTACCGGGCGCGAGGGCGGTGAATACAGTTTCGAGGTGTTCGCGGAGATCAAGAACGTGTGCATCTCGATGGGTTCGCACCATATTCCGCGCTGGGGCGTGTGACGGGCGCGAGTCGTCTGGCAGCACGAAATGATTCCTTAGCCGGAATGCCGGCCAAGCATGGGGCCGGAGTAAGCGCTGAAGCGCTAACTCCAGCCGACAGGAGACTTGAACGATGGGCAAACTGTCCCTCGCCGCAAAAATCACGCACGTGCCGTCGATGTACCTGTCGGAATTGCCCGGCAGGCATCACGGCTGCCGCGAGGCGGCGATCCGCGGCCATCAACTGATCGGCGAGCGTTGCCGCGCGCTCGGCGTCGACACGATCGTCGTGTCGGACGTGCACTGGCTCGTCAACGCCGGCTATCACGTGAACTGCAACGCGCAGTTCTCAGGCACGTACACGAGCAACGAACTGCCGCATTTCATCCGCGACATGCAGTACGCGTATCCGGGTAACCCGGCGCTCGGCCAGTTGATCGCCGAGACAGCCAGCGAGCGCGGGATCGCGACGCGCGCGCACGAGATCGACAGCCTCGAGCTCGAGTACGGCACGCTCGTGCCGATGCGCTACATGAACGCCGACCAGCACTTCAAGGTCGTGTCGATCGCCGGCTGGTGCATGTGGCATCAGCTCGACGAAAGCCGGCGTTTCGGCGAGGCGCTGCTCGAAGCGATCGAAAAGAGCGATTCGAACGTCGCGTTTCTCGCGAGCGGGTCGCTGTCGCACCGCTTCAACGACAACGGCAGCCCCGAGGAATCCATCCACGAGATCAGCCGCGAATTCTTCCGGCAGGTCGACCTGCGCGTGGTCGAGCTGTGGAAGCAGGGCGATTTCAAGACCTTCTGCGCGATGCTGCCCGAATACAACACGCATTGCCACGGCGAAGGCGGGATGCACGACACGGCGATGCTGCTCGGCTTGCTCGGCTGGGATCGCTACGACAAGCCTGTCGAGATCGTCACCGACTATTTCGCGAGCTCGGGGACCGGTCAGATCAATGCGATCTTTCCGTTGTCCTGAACGCCGCGCCCCGCATTCGACAGGAGACTAGCCATGCCACATATCGTCGTCGAATACACCGCGAACATTCGCGACGACGCGCGCATTCCGACGCTGCTGCGCACGATCAACGCCACATTGATCGCGCAGGGCGGCGTGTTCCCGACGGGCGGCATCCGCTCACGCGCGATCGAACTGCAGGACTACTGCGTGGCCGACGGGACGGAAGACGACGCGTTCGTCCACGTGACGCTCAAGATCGGCTCGGGCCGTACCGACGAGCAGAAGAAAGCCGCGTGCGACGCGCTGTTCGACGCGATCAAGGCGCATTTCGCGGAACTGTATGCGAAACGCTACCTTGCGCTGTCGATGGAACTGACCGAGTTCAGCGAAAGCGGCTCGTACAAGCACAACAATATCCACGCCCGCTACAAGCGGGCCGGCTGAACCCCATTCCCGATCCGACCATGCTCGAACCTGCCATCATCGACCAGCTCGCGCAGCGTCTGCACGACGCCGAGCGCGAGCGCAAGCAGATCCGCCAGATCTCGCTCGACCATCCCGACATCACGATCGACGACGCGTATGCGATCCAGCGCACGTGGGTCGCCCTCAAGCTCGCAGAAGGCCGCACGCTGAAGGGCCACAAGATCGGCCTCACGTCGAAAGCGATGCAGAACACGTCGCAGATCGACGAGCCCGACTACGGCGCATTGCTCGACGACATGTTCTTCGCCGACGGCGGCACGATTCCCACCGGCCGTTTCATCGTGCCGCGCGTCGAGGTCGAACTCGCGTTCGTGCTCGGCAAGCGGCTCACCGGCCCGGACTGCACGATCTTCGACGTGTACGACGCGGTCGATTACGTCGTGCCGGCGCTCGAGATCATCGACGCGCGCAGCCAGTCGATCGACCCCGACACGAAGCGGCCACGCAAGGTGTTCGACACGATCGCCGACAACGCGGCGAACGCGGGCGTCGTGATCGGCGGGCGGCCCGTGAAGCCGCAGGACGTCGACCTGCGCTGGGTCGCGGCGATCATGTCGCGCAACGGCGTGGTCGAGGAAACGGGCGTCGCGGCCGGCGTGCTGAACCATCCGGCGAACGGCGTCGCATGGCTCGCGAACCGGCTGTCGCGCTTCGACGTCGCGCTTGAGCCGGGGCAGATCGTGCTCGGCGGTTCGTTCACGCGGCCGTGCGCGGCGCGGCCGGGCGACACGTTCAGCGTCGACTACGGCCCGCTCGGGACGATCCAGTGTTACTTCGAGTGAGGTAAGCGAGCGATGCAGATTCCTTCGAATGTCTTCAAGGCCGCGCTTGCGCGTGGCGATGCGCAGGTCGGGCTGTGGCTCGGGCTCGCGAATCCGTACAGCGCCGAAGTGGTTGCGGGCGCCGGTTTCGACTGGCTGCTGATCGACGGCGAGCATGCGCCGAACACGGTGCCGACGATCCTCGCGCAACTCCAGGCGATCGCGCCGTATCCGTCGCATCCGGTCGTGCGGGTGCCGTGGAACGATCCGGTGATCGTCAAGCAGGTGCTCGATCTTGGGGCGCAGACGTTGCTGGTGCCGATGGTGCAGAGTGCGGACGAGGCGCGCGCGGCGGTGGCGGCAACGCGTTATCCGCCGCACGGGATTCGCGGTGTGGGCAGTGCGCTGGCACGGGCGTCGCGGTGGAATCGCGTCGGTGATTACCTGCATCGCGCGAACGACGAGATGGCCGTGCTCGTGCAGGTCGAGACGCGGGCGGGACTCGATGCGATCGATGCAATTGCGCGGGTCGAAGGTGTGGACGGCGTGTTCATCGGGCCGGCGGATCTGGCTGCAGACCTGGGGCATCTCGGCGATCCGGGGCATCCGGACGTGCAGGCCGCAATCGATGGCGCGATCCGGACGATCAAGGCAGCCGGCAAGGCGCCGGGCATTCTGAGCGCCGACGAGGCGGCCGCGCGGCGCTATCTGGAAGCGGGGGCGTTGTTCGTCGCGGTTGGGGTGGATACGACGCTGCTGGCGAGGAGCGCGGAGCGGTTGGCTTCGCAGTTCAAGGGGAAGGGGGAAGAGGCCGTAAAGAAGGGGGATGGGACGTATTGAGCCAAGCGGGGTGTGGTCTCAATAATTGGGGTGATATCATGTTTCGATTATTGCGATTTTCGTTTATTTCGAATAGACTGACGCGATTCTGAAACCCTCGATTGGAGAGCGCGATGCCCCAACCCACGACACCTGACATGATCTTGCCCGTTGAGCGCGAGATGCAGGCGGCTGTCGAAGGGCAGCGCACGCTGGCGGCGTATCTCGCAACGCGAACCGATACACAGCGCATTCAGATCTTTGATGACGAGAATCGAGCTCATCAGGTTGAGCTCCCGACGTCCGCACTTCGGCTGTTGGTCGATATTCTCGCGGAGCTGGCCGGTGGCAACGCGGTCAAGGTCGTACCGGTTCACGCGGAATTGACGACTCAGGAAGCGGCAGATTTGCTCAATGTTTCTCGCCCGCACTTGATCAAGCTGCTTGAATCGAATGCGCTGCCGTACCACCGGACGGGCAAGCATCGTCGTGTGCGTTTTTCCGATCTGATGCATTACAAGGCAGAGCGTGATCAGGCGAGTGCCGATGCAATGGATGAGTTGAGCAGGCAAGCTCAGGAGTTGCGGATGGGCTACGAATGACGAGTTCGCCATTCACGGCCGTCTATGATGCCTGTGTGCTTTATCCCGCGCCGCTTCGCGATTTTCTGATGCGGCTTGCGTTGAGTGGATGCTTCCGGGCTCGCTGGAGCGCACATATTCACAACGAGTGGAAGCGTAACCTCTTGCGCAACCGTCCCGACTTGAGCGCCGAGCAGCTTGATCGGACGTCGTGTCTGATGGATCGGGCAATACCCGATGCTGTGGTGACCGGATATGAATCGCTGATCGATGGGCTTACGCTACCTGACGCCGATGATCGTCACGTACTCGCGGCTGCAATCCGTTGCAACGCCAGCGTGATCGTGACGTTCAATCAGAAGGATTTCCCGGATGAGGGGCTGTCGCCATACGGCGTCGAGGCCCAGCACCCCGACGCGTTCGTCGACAATCTATTCGATCTTGAACCTGCGGCGGTCGTAGCGGCTGCGCGGCGGCAACGAGAAACGCTCAAGTATCCGCCATTGACCGCAGATCGATATCTAGAGATCCTGCAACGTCAAGGCATGGTTCAGACGTGCAAAGCACTCGAAGCCTACCGGGCAATTCTTTGAGTGGGGGGGCGTGCGGCGCGCTGGTTCAATGATTTGCGCGATCCGCTTGCTATGCCGCGCTTCGAGGCTCCATATACCTCCCCGGCGTCGTCCCCAACGCGCGCCGGAACATGTCGATGAACGCGCTCACGTTGTCGTACCCGAGATCGAGCGCGATCGTCGTCACCGGCACGCCGTCGGCAATTCTTTCCAGCGCCCGCAGCAACCTGGCCTGCTGACGCCACTGCGCGAACGTCAGCCCCGTCTCCGCGACGAAGCGACGGCTCATCGTCCGGGCGCTGATGCCGGCCCATTCGGCCCATTCCTCCAGCCGCCGGTTGTCCGCGAGATCCGCGGCAAGCGCATCTGTGATCTTCATCAGCCGCGGATCCTGCGGCCGCACCAACCCCAGCGCCTCGACCTCCGACGACGCGATTTCATCGAGGATCACGTCGGCGATCCGTGTCCGCGCGGCATCCAGCTCCGAACCATCCCAACTCGCCGCGCGTTGCACAGCCTCGCGCAGCAGCGGCGTCGTGCGGATCGCGCGCGGCGTATCCGGCAACGCCGCGCAGCGCGCTTCGGCAACGAACGCCGACCAGCCGGAAATCGGCCCGAACGAGCGCAACGAATGCCGGCAATGCGGCGGAATCCAGATCGCATGGATCGCCGGCACGACCCAGTCCTGGTCGTCGAGACCGATCGTCAGCAGCCCGCTCAACGCACCGACGAGCTGGCCGCGCGCATGCGCGTGCGGCGGCGTCACGCGCGGGTCGCGTTGCGACAGGACGGCCGCGACGACGAACGGGCCGTCGTCGGACGTGACGAATCGAGCGGGCAGGAGTGGATCGGACATGGCCGGATATCGGTATCGAATGGCAGTTATACCGGAGATCGGCCGGATTCGCACGCCTACACTGCGTCCATCGATGACAACCGGAGTACGACACGATGCGAGCCGAACAGATGCTTCCCGACCATGCCGACCGGATCGAGGCCCACGGAACGACGATCCGCAAAGGCACCGTCGGTGCGTTCCTGGTCAACGCGCGGGTGCTGACCGACCCGAACGCCGCGCCTGCCGACCGGGCGCGCGCGGAAGCCGACACGATCGACGCATTGCCCGCGTTGCGCGCACTTGGCCTGTTCGACGTGCTGGACGTGCGCGATCCCGCGCTGCGCGCGTGGCTCGATGCGCAATGACGCGCGCCGCGATCGTCGATCGAGATCCCCGATTCAAGGAGCAACCATGAAAGCAGCAGTTGTGACCGGCGCCGGCGAGCGTCCCGTCCATATGGAATTCGAAGCACCGCGTGCGATGCCGGGCCACCGCCTGATCGACGTGACCGCGTCCGCGCTGAGCCGGATCGCACAGGCGCGTGCGTCCGGCACGCATTACTCGTCCGACGGACGCTATCCGTTCGTCGTCGGCGTCGACGGCGTGGGCCGTCTCGACGACGGGCAACGCGTCTATTTCTTCGGCTCGCCCGCACCGTTCGGCGCGATGGCCGAGCGCACGATCGCACCCGATACGCGATGCGTGCCGCTGCCCGACGCACTCGACGACGTGACGGCCGCAGCGATCGCGATTCCAGGGATGTCGTCGTGGGCCGCGTTGACGGAGCGCGCGCGGCTCGTCGCGGGCGAGACGGTGCTCGTCAACGGCGCGACGGGTACGTCGGGACGGCTGGCGGTGCGGATCGCGAAGCACCTCGGCGCCGCGAAGGTGATCGCGACCGGCCGCAACGCGGCCGCGCTGCAAGCGTTGCTCGGTGCGGGTGCGGATGCCGTCGTGTCGTTGCAGCAGGACGACGTGCATCTGGCGCGGGCGCTCGAGCCGCATTTCCGCGCGGGCGTGGATGTCGTGCTCGACTATCTGTGGGGGAGCAGCGCGCAGGCATTGCTGGTTGCCGCGGCGAAGGCGACGCCCGATGGCCGCCGGCTGCGCTTCGTTCAGATCGGCTCGATCGGCGGCGCGGACGTGCTGTTGCCGGGTGCGGTGTTGCGGGCGACCGCGATCGAGCTGATGGGCAGTGGCCTCGGCAGTGTGTCGCTGCCGCGCCTGCTGGCCTCGGTGCGCGGCGTGTTCGACGCGGCCGGGCCGGCAGGCCTGACAATCGAGACGCGGGCGGTGCCGCTGGCGGACGTCGGCGCGCATTGGAGCGACACGAGCAGCGTGGTGCGACCGGTGTTCACGATGGGCGACGGCGAATGATGAAGAGGCGACGCGCGGCTTGGCTGCACGCGTGGCGGGCGCCGTTTGCGCACGCGATCTCTTCAGGATACCGATGGGTTTGGCGAGCCGCTTCGTGCAACGACCGAAGCTCGGGTGGCCCGTCGCGAGCGAACGAGCGAGCGAACGAACGAGCGGGCGCGCAACGCGCGCGCCGCCACCCGCCGCATCAAACTCAGAACCGCTGCTGAATCCCGGCCGTCACCCCGACCTGCGTGGTGCCGTAACCATTGACATCGCGCGATACGCCGACCTTCTGCCCGTGCTGCCCGATCGCAAACGCACCGGCCGCATACAGCACCGTGCGCTTCGACAGCGCGTATTGCGCGCGCATCGACACGAGCGTCGGATCGGCATCCGTGCCGCCCTTGATGTTCTGGTGATACACGGCGCCGATCAACGAGAACGTCGGCGTGAACTGGTACGACCCGCCGACCCAATACATGTCGCTCAACTGGTTCGCGGCGCTCGTGCGATACGTGCGCTTGTAGTTGCGATAGCCGGCCATCGTCTTCAGGTTGCCGAAGTCGTAGCTCAGGCCCGCGTGGATACCCTGGATGTAGTTGACCGGATCGGCCGGCGTCACGCTGTCGGACGCACCGTTCTGCCGGTCGAACGCGACCACCGCGGCGAACGGGCCGCCCTCGTAGCCGATCGCCGCATCGTACTTCGAGCTGGTCTTCACGCTGCCGGGCACGTTGCCGAAGCCGTACATCGCGCCGAACTTGAAGCCGCTGAATTCGCCGTCGTAGCGCACCGCGTTCGACGAGCGCGTGAACATGCCGTCCTTGCGGCCGCCGGTGGCCATCGACGATGTTGCCCACGAGTAGTTCTGCGCATAACCCATCGGGTCGAACGGCAGCATGTAGTCGTAGGTGACGGTGAAGTTGCGGCCGAGCGAGATCTCGCCCCATTTGCCCTTCAGGCCGACGGTTGCGCGGCGCCCGAAGATCGAGTCGGGGCCGTCGTCGGACGCGCCGTTGGCGAGATCGATCCCGCTTTCGAGACGGAACACGGCCTTCAGCCCGCCGCCGAGATCCTCGACGCCGCGCAAGCCCCAGCGCGACGTGTTCTTGTTGCCGGACTTGAGCTTGTACGAATTGCCGCCTTCCGGCGCCGCGTGGTTGGCGAACTCGATGCCGGCATCCATGATCCCGTACATCGTGACCGACGACTGCGCGTGCGCGGCGCCGGCGGTGAGGCTGGCGACGGCGGCCGAGCCGGTCAGGACGGCGGCGCGAAGGGAGCGTTCTGCGCGTGACTTCATTGACGGTGTCTCCTTGGTTCTTGTGAGTGGGTGAAACAGGGCGAAACAGGGTGAAGCGAATGCGCGCGCAGCACGCCGCGGCGGACGCCAGAAGACGTCCGCCGGACCTGCCTGTCATGACACGACGGAAAGCGCGCAGGTGGCGGGCGGAGCGCCCGCCGCGCGGGTCAGCCCGCTTTCGCGAACGCCCAGCAGTCGTTGGTCGGGAATTCGATCCAGTGCTTGCCCGCTGCGCGCGGCACGTGGCCGAAGGCGCGCAGGCGCATCTCGCCGCAATGGAACAGGTACTCCCAGCGGTCGCCGAGATACATGGACGTGACGAGGTCGGCCTGCAGCCGGTTTGCGCCGGGGCCGTCGGCGACCTGCACGCGTTCGAGGCGGATCACGGCCTGCGCGTCCTGGCCCGGTGCGAACGTGTCGCGGGCGACCGCCTGCAGTTCCCAGCCATCGCCGGCGAGCGTTACGCGTTCACCGTTGACGGCTGCGACGCGGGCATCGATCCGGTTGTTGCTGCCCATGAATTCGGCCGTGTACAGCGAGCGCGGTGCGCCGTACAGCTCGGCCGGCGTGCCTTCCTGTTCGATGCGGCCGTTGCGCAGCAGCAGGATGCGGTCGGACATCGCCATCGCCTCGGTCTGGTCGTGCGTCACGCACAGGGCCGACAGGCCGAGCGACACGATCAGCTCGCGCAGCCATGCGCGCGCTTCCTCGCGCAGCTTTGCGTCGAGGTTCGACAGCGGCTCGTCGAGCAGGATCACCGGCGGGTTGTAGACGAGCGCGCGCGCAATCGCGACGCGCTGCTGCTGGCCGCCCGACAGTTGATGCGGGAAGCGTTCCGCGAGATGGCCAAGGCCGAGCTGGTCGAGTGCAGACTGCACGCGGCGTTTCTGTTCTGCCGGCGCGACGCGGCGCAGCTTCAGCCCGTAGCCGACGTTGTCGGCGACGGTGCGGTGCGGCCACAGCGCGTACGACTGGAACACGAGGCCGAGCGAGCGCTGCTCGACGGGCAGGTCGACGCGTTTCGCGCCGTCGAAGAACACGCGGTCATCGAGCTGGATGCGGCCGTCGGACGGCTGTTCGAGGCCGGCCACCGCGCGCAGCAGCGTGGTCTTGCCGCTGCCCGACGCGCCGAGCAGGCACACGACTTCGCCGGCCTTCAGTTCGAACGACACGCCCTTGAGGATCGGATTGGTGCCGTAGCTGAGATGCAGGTCGTCGACGATGAGCTTATCCATGAAGTTTCACTCCGAAACGCAGGGCCACGCCGAGACCGGCACCGACCATCGCGATGTTGATGACAGAAAGCGCGGCGACCTGGTCGACGGCGCCGGTCGCCCACAGCGACACGAGCAGCGCGCCGATCACTTCGGTGCCGGGCGACAGCAGGTAGACGGCCGTCGAGTATTCGCGCTCGAAGATCATGAAGATCAGCAGCCATGCGGCGAGCAGGCCGAAACGCACGAGCGGCAGCGTCACGTCGAGCGACACGCGGCTGCGCGTCGCGCCGACGCTGCGGCCGGCTTCCTCGAGCTCGGGGCCGACCTGCAGCAGCGCGCTCTGGATGAGTCGCATCCCGTACGCGAGCCACACGACCGTGTACGCGATCCAGATGCTCCACATCGAGTTCTTCAGCTCGCGCAGGCCGGGGACGAACAGGAAGATCCACAGGAACGCGAGACCGGCGAGCAGGCCGGGCACCGCGCGCGGCAGCAGCACGAGGTAGTCGAGCAGCTTGGTGGCCCAGTCTGGGCGGCGGTGGCCGGCGAACGCGACGAGCGAATAGAAGCCGATCGCGAGCGCGCCGCCGATCACGCCGATGCCGAGCGTATTGACGATCGCGCGCACCAGGTTGTCCTGCTCGAACAGCTCGGTGAAGTTCGACAGCGTGAGCACCTCGGCGAGCGCGACGCCTTCGCCCCAGTTGGTCACGAACGCGCGCAGCACGATGCCCGAGATCGGCACGATCACCGTCAGCATCAGCCACAGCGCGACGATCGCGAGCGCGACCCAGCGCCAGACGCCGAGCGGCAGCACCGTCGCGCGGCCGGCCTTGCCCTTCACGGTGACGAAGCGGTTCGCGGTCTTCAGCAGGCGGCGCTGCAGCAGCACGAGCGGGAACGTGATCGCGACGATGCACACCGCGACCGCGGCCATCAGGTGATACGACGGCACGCCGAGCTTGTTGGTCAGCTTGTACAGGTAGGTCGCGAGCACGAGATGGCCTTCCGGATCGCCGAGCACGAGCGGCAGCCCGAACACTTCGAAGCCGAGGAAGAACACCAGCACGCCGGCGAACAGCAGCGCGGGCATCGTCATCGGCAGGCTGACGTCGAGCGCGACGCGGAACGGGCGGGCGCCCGTCACGCGGGCGGCTTCCTCGACATCCGAGCCGAGGTTGCGCAGCGCGGCCGACGAGTACAGGTACACGTGCGGCACGTGCGTGAGGCCGACGATCACCGTGATTGCGAAGATCGAGTACACGTTCCAGGGCACGTTCTGCACCCCGAACAGTTGCTTGAACCACACCGAGTAGAAACCGACCGGGCCGGCCGCGACCACGTAGCCGAACGCGAGCACCATCGGCGACACGAATACCGGCGTGAGCAGCAGCGGTTCGAGCCAGCGGCGGCCGGGCAGGTCGGTGCGCACCATCAGGAACGCGAGGATGCCGCCGAGCGGGATCGAGATGAACAGCATCCCGCCGGCGATGATGAACGAGTTCTTCACGGCCGACCAGAAGTCGGGATCGCTGAAGATGAAGCGGAAGCCTTCGATGCCGAGCGTCTTGTTCGCATCGAAGAACGGCGCGGACAGCAGGCTCTGGAACAGGATGAAGCCGAGCGGCAGCGCGACCGCGATGGTCAGCACCGCGACGACGATCCAGCGCAGCATGCCGGCGAGCGGCTGCAGGCTGTTGACCGGCAGCGCGGGAATCGCATCGCGCGGGCCGGTGGTGGGCGGAACGGCCGGTGCCGTTCCGCGTGTGCTGGTTGAAAGCATGAGTTCGCCCCTGCGGCCATCCGGATGGCCGCCTCAAGGAAGTCGGTAAGGGGAAGGGGCCGCCCGCGCCGTGTGCGGCGGGCGGCCGGCAGTCAGCGGATCAGCGCTTGATCGCCTGCTGCCATTGCTTCAGGAAAGCGAGGCGCTTCGACTGGTCGAGATAGACGAGCAGGCCGGTGCCGATCTGGATCGGCTTCAGCGAATCGCCGAGCTCCTTCGTGAGGCTCGCGGCCGACGTTTCGCCGGTCACGTCCGCGCGGATCGCATACAGGTTCGCCTGGTTCGCGATCAGCGTCTGGCCGCGCTTCGACAGCAGGTAGTCGACCCACAGCTTCGCGGCGTTCGGGTTCTTCGCCTTCTTCGACACCGTGGCGAGGCGGCTCACGACTTGCGTGTAGTCCTTCGGGAAAACGTAGCCGATCGACTTGTCCTTCTTTGCCTTCGCGTACGCATACGAGCCGATGATGTTGTAGCCGATCAGGTTCTCGCCCGACGAGATGCGCTCCATCATCGCGCCCGTGCTCGACTGCAGCTTCGGGCCGGTCGCGCCGATCGCCTTCACGAGCTCCCACGTGACCTTCTCGTTCACGTGGGCGTCCTGCGTCAGGTAGTTGAAGCCGACGCCCGATTTCTCGATGTCGTAGGTCGTGACCTTGCCCTTGAACTTGTCGGCCTGCGTGGTGAGCAGCTTGATCAGGTCGGCGCGCGTGGTCGGCACTTCGCTTTCGGGGATCAGGCGCTTGTTGTAGACGATCGCGAGCGGCTCGAACGTCGTGCCGTACGCCTGCTTCTGGTACTGCGACCATTGCGGCAGGTTCGGGCTTTCGGGCGAATCGTAGGACGCCATCAGGCCGTCGTTGACGAGCTTGACCTGCAGATCCATCGCCGAGCTCCACAGCACGTCGGCGCTGGTGCTGCTCGCCGCGTTCTCGCTGATGTAGCGGTTGTACAGCTCGGTGCTGTTCATGTCGTTGTACTCGACCTTCACGCCGTACAGGCTTTCGAAGTCCTTGATCAGCGGGCGCACGAGGCCCGTGTCGGTCGTCGAGTAGACGATCAGCTTGCCTTCCTTCTTCGCGGCGTCGATCACGCCCTGGTAACTCCCCGGATACCCGGCCGGAACCTGCGCGGTGGCGCTGCCGGCGGCAGTGCCCAGAACGATCGCCAGCGCGGCGGCGAGGTGCTTCGGTGCAAACGGCATGTCTTCCTCCAGTTACGTCTAGGTGTTGTTCGAGTGGAGCGGATGTTAATTGCGGCGCACTTTCAGCCTGCTTTCATTTCGGTAAGAAATCGCGCCGTTTGTGTCATGGATTTCCCGAGGTCGAAGTGGCGGCGGCCGCGCGTTTCGCGGCGCGCGGCACGGTCGGACAAGGGAGGGAAGCGAGTTGCCGCGGGCGCGGCAACGATGACAGGGCGCCTAGGTGGGTTGCGCGAGCAGCTTGCCGAGCAGCCGGCCGCCGTGGCGCGCGTGCGCGGCCGTCAGCGCCGAATACCCGACGACGACGCCCGCTTCGCACCGGGCGCTTCGACAGAATCCGCGGATCGGCTGCAATTCGATGCCGTTCGCCTGGGCTTGTGCGATGTACGTCGCGTCGTCCATCCCGGGCGGCAGCCACAGCACGAAATGAAAGCCCGCGTGTTCGCCGGACACCGCGTACCGCCCGCCGGCGTGCTTCGCCAACTGGTCGAGCACGATGTCGCGCCGCTGGCGGTACGCGTGGCGCGCGGCGCGGAGGTGCTTCGCAAAATCACCGTGGCTGATGAAGCGGGCCAGCGCCAGCTGGGGCGCCACGCCGACCGAGCGCGCGGTCGCATGCCACACGGCCGACAGCGCGGGCCGCAGTTCCGCCGGCACGACCATGAAGCCGATGCGCAGCCCCGAGAACAGCGTCTTGTTGAACGAGCCGCAGTAGATCACGCGATCGCACGCGTCGAGCGATTTCAGCGCGGGCAGCGGGGCGGTCTGGTAGCTGAATTCGCCGTCATAGTCGTCCTCGATGATCCACGTGCGGGTGCGCTGCGCCCAGTCGAGCAGCTCGAGCCGGCGCGACACCGACATCGTGACGCCGAGCGGCGCCTGGTGGGCGGGTGTCACGTAGGCCGCGCGCGCATCGGGATGGCGGTCCAGCGACGCCGTGTCGATGCCTTCCCGATCGACCGGCACGTCGATCACGGTCGCACCCGCGATCGTGAAGATCTGCCACGCCGACGCATAGCCGGGATCCTCCATCAGCACAGTCGAGCCGGGCGCGAGCAGCGTGCGCGCGACGAGATCGATCGAATGCCGGATGCCGGTCGTGATGAAGATGTCGCCAGCGTCGCACGGGATGCCCCGGTATTCCCGCAGGTACGCGGCGATTTCATTGCGCAGGTTCTCGACGCCTTGCGCCGGCGTGGCCCCGAGGTCGTTCGCCGTCGCGGCAAGCAGGCTGGCCCCGAGCGCCTTCTTCCATTGCTGCATCGGCAGCAGGCCGGGATCGGCAAGCCGCGCGACGAACGGGACGCCCGGACGGACGCCTTGTTCCGGCACGGTGGCGTCGGTCGCGTGCGCCAGCGCGGGGTGTGCGTCGGACGGGGGAAGGCCGGTGGCGCGCGACTGCGCGGCCGCGCGCAGATAGCTGTCCGGCACTACCGCGCATACCCGCGATCCCGATCCTTGCGTGCGGGCGATGTAGCCCTCGGAGCACAGCCGGTCGTACGCCGCTTCGACGGTGCCCCGGGCGACGCCCCAGCGCGCGGCGAGGGTGCGGCTGGACGGCAGCGGGCTGTCGCCGGGCAGCAGGCGTTTCAGGATCGCGTCGCGCAGCGCGTCGGCAATGCACTCCTGCTTCGACTGCGGACTGCCCGTGGACAGCCCGGCCGGGCACGGCAGATCAAGCGGAATCGCGGCTTTGCCTCGCGACATAGTGGTCTAGTCAGTGACGAATTTAATGGCCCTTCAGCTTATATCACTTAGACCTTAGATTGACGTCGACCACATCAATCCGACCGGAGACGGGCTCACCGCATGAAAACGCGCTCATTACCCCAGTGGGGCTGGCTGTTCCTGTTGCTGCTCGTCGTGTGCCTGCCGCGGGTCACGATCGATGCGTACCTGCCGTCGCTGCCGGCGATGGCGGACGCGCTGCACGGCACCGACGCCCAGCTGCAGCTCACGCTGACCCTGTACATGGTCGGCTATGCGTTGTCGATGCTGGTATCGGGGCCGTTGTCCGACCGTTACGGCCGCCGTCCCGTTTTGCTTGGAGGCCTGTGTCTCTACGTGGTCGCGAGCGTCGCCTGCGCGTGGTCGACCAGCATCACGGCGATCGTCGCCGCCCGCATCTTCCAGGCGTTGGGCGGCTGCAGCGGAACGGTGATCGGCCGCGTGATCGTGCGCGAGCGCTTCCCGACCGCGATGCAGGCGACGATGCTGGGCCGGATTTCGGCCGGCATGGCGCTGTCGCCGGTGATTGCGCCGCTGGCCGGTAGTGCGGTGGCCGAGTGGCTCGGATGGCGCGGCGTGTTCGGGTTGCTGGCGGCGGGCGGGCTTGTCGCGACGGCGATGGTGCTGCGTTACCTGCCGGAGACCCGCGAAAGCGACGCGCGGCCGGTGTCGGGCAAAGGGCTTCTGCGGACATACGCGGGCCTGCTGCGCGACCGCAGTTTCCTGCGCTACTCGCTCGCCATCAGTTTCGCGTACTGCACGTACTACCCGTTCATCGCGGAATCGTCGACGCTGTTCCAGCGGCAACGTGGCGTATCCGGCCCGGTGTATGCGGCGATCTTCGGCCTGACCGTGCTCGGCTACCTGATCGGCTCGAACCTGTTCGCGCGGACCGGCACGCGCTGGAAGGCCGATTCGGTCATCGCGGCGGCGGCGGGCGTCAACCTGGCCAGCGCCGCCGTGTTGTGGATCGGCGGTGCGATCGCGCCGACGGCGGTGGCGGCGCTCGTCGTCCCGATGTTCTTCGTGATGGTTGCCGTCGGGATCGCGATTCCGGCCTGCCAGTTCGCGGTGATGCAGCCGTACACGACGATCGCCGGGACGGCGTCCGGGCTGTTCTTCTTTATCCAGATGGCGATCACGGCCGCGTGCGGCGGCGTGCTGGCGTGGCTGTCGGACGGCACCGCGCGCCCGATGATCGTCGTCACGGTCGGTGCGAGCGTCGCTTTCCTGGCGGTGGCGGTCGGCCTGCGCGAGCGGCGGCCCGCAGGCGATGACGGTTTGCGCTTCGCGACGCGGACCCGTCCCGCCGCCGAGCGCTGACGGACGGTCGGTGGGCCGGCTTATTTGCGCCTGCGCGGGCGGCGCAACCCGTGTTTCCGCGAGGCGTCGCGATGGAAAGGATCATGTAATGTAGCGGCCTGTCGCTGACCTTACCGGAATCCCCATGCGTGTGCTGCTCGTCGAAGACAATCCGAACCTCGCCCAGTCGCTGAACGACGCGCTGAGCGCGGCGCGCTTCGCGGTCGATCACATGGCGGACGGCGAGGCGGCCGACCACGTGCTGCGCACGCAGGATTACGCGCTGGTGATTCTCGATCTCGGGCTGCCGAAGCTCGACGGGCTGGAAGTGCTGCGGCGGCTGCGCGCGCGGCGCAATCCGGTGCCGGTGCTGATCCTGACCGCGCACGGGTCGGTCGAGGATCGCGTGAAAGGGCTCGATCTCGGCGCCGACGACTATCTCGCGAAGCCGTTCGAACTGACCGAACTGGAGGCGCGCGCCCGCGCGCTGATCCGCCGCAGCCTCGGCCACGAGCATTCGCGGGTCGAATGCGGGCCGCTTTCGTATGACAGTATCGACCGCAGCTTCCATCTCGCGGGCGAGCCGCTGTCGCTCACGCCGCGCGAGCGCTCGGTGCTCGAGGTGCTGATCCTGCGCAACGGCCGTGCGATCAACAAGGAAACGCTGTCGGAGAAGATCTTCGGGCTCGACGAGTCGGTGAATGCCGATGCGATCGAGATCTACGTGTACCGGCTGCGCAAGAAGCTCGAGAACACGGGCATCGCGATCGTCACGCTGCGCGGGCTCGGTTATCTGCTGGAAGCGAAGGCGGAGACGGCGGAATGAACCGCTGCCGCGCCCGCGATCTTTGCACGGGACCGGTGTACGCGTCGACGCGCTACGCCGGATCGACATGTTCGGGGCCCGCCAACGATACGCATGCCATTCACGGCCGGCCGCGCGGGCGCGGAGCGGTGCGCCGTGCATGCTCCGCCACGCCCCACGGGGCGGCCTGGCGGGGGGGCGCATGACGCGCCCGAACCTGCGCACGCAGGTCGCGCTGTGGCTGCTGCTGCCGCTGCTCGGCCTGCTCGCGCTCGACTCGTGGCTCACGTACCAGCGCGCGATGAGCGCAGCGCACGTCGCGTTCGACCGCACGTTGTCGTCGTCGCTGAAGTCGATCCGCGAAGGTGTTCGGCTCAACGACGGCGAGATCGAGGTCGACCTGCCGTATCTCGCGCTCGAAATGCTCGAATCGAGCGACGGCGGCAAGATCTATTACCTGATCTGCGAGGACAACGGCCACACGATCACCGGCTACCCGGACCTGCCGCTGCCGCAAGGGCGCGATGCGGGCGACGGCGCGCTGTTCGTCACGCGTTACTACGACGTCGTCTATCGCGGCGAGCAGTTGCGGATGGCCGCGCTGCGCATCCCGGTGCACGACGTGCCGACCGCGCAGTCGCGCATCGTGTGGGTGATGGTCGGCGAGACGATCGAGGCGCGCCAGGCGCTTGCGCGTGAAATCCTGGTCGGGTCGCTGCTGCAGGAAGGATTGCTCGTCGTGCTGGCGCTCGGCATCGTGTGGCTTGGCGTCGGGCGGGGGCTGCGGCCGCTGAACCGGCTGTCGGCGACGGTCGCCGCGCGCAGCGAGGACGACACGACACCGCTCGATACCGGCGCGGTGCCGAGCGAACTCGCGCCGCTCGTCGAGTCGATCAACCAGTACATCGGTCGTACGCAGCGGATGCAGGTCGCAAGGCGCCGCTTTTTCGCGGACGCGGCCCATCAACTGAAGACACCGCTCGCAGCCGTGCAGGCCGGCGTCGAGCTTGCGCTGCGGCCCGACGAGCAGCCGCGCGCGAACGGGCACCTGCGGCGCGCGAACGGTGCGGTGCGGCAGGCCGCGAAGATCGTCCAGCAGCTGCTGTCGCTGTCGCGGCTCGATTCGGACAGCGGCCATGCGGTCGCGCACAAGCCGGTCGCGCTGCACCGGCTCGCGCGCAGCGTGACGCTCGACTGGTCGCCGGTTGCCCGCGCCCGTGACATCGATCTCGGTTTCGAGCACGAGGCTGATATCGACGTACACGGGCAGTCCGACCTGCTCGGCGAGATGGTCGGCAACCTGATCGACAACGCGATTCGCTATGCGGGCGATCGCGCGGTGATCACGGTGCGCGTGTCGCGCGACGGCGAGCATGCGCGGCTCGACGTCATCGACAACGGGCCGGGCATTCCGGCGGACGAGCGCGACGCGGTGTTCGAGCGCTTCCATCGCGGCAGCAAGACGCAGACGGTCGAAGGGACGGGACTCGGGCTGTCGATCGTGCGCGAGATCGCGCGGGTGCATCAGGGCAGCGTGACGCTGGCCGATGCGGTGGGTGGCGGGTTGGTCGTGACGATCTGGTTGCCGGCGGCAGATGGGAATGGCTGACGAGGTGCGCGGCGGGATCCGCTGAAGTTCAACTGCGTTCCGACAGAATGGGCCTGAGTGCAATTGCAACGGCTATCTGAATTGAGTTGGTTCGCCGATTGCGGGAGAACTGACATTTCGTCTGCGCTGCCGGGAACAGCATTGTCAAATTCCGCGTGTCTCCTTCGGTTATTGGGTGCGCCAATCGGGGAAAGTTGCGTGTCTAGATCCTGAGTAATCCAGAGTACTTGGCGCCGATTCCGAACTTCACCCGCATTGCAGGGTATTTTGGGTTCTTTGAGACCCGCGTGTACGTCATCCGAAGAAAAAAACCACTTCCAAATTTCGGATTCGTCTCATGGACATTCTGTACCTCGGCGGCGAACCTCTCACTTCGCGCGATTCGGGTAGCGCTATCACGCTGAGCGATAGCGGCATTACCTCAACGCTGCGCTAACGCAATTCAAAGGTCGGATGGCTGAAGGCGGTGCCGGTCACGGCAATCCCTTCGGTATTGATCGCCAACCGCTGGCCGATCGGTCGATTGCTCCCGACGACATGCCACTTAGCGAACTGAGTTTGTGGAGCCGCTTATGCTTATCAGCTTCCCCTTCCTGGGCACCCCTCAACCGAAAACCGACGACGACAGGAACGACGGAACCTTTGGCCTCGGCGAAAAGAGCGGCAAAGGCAGCTTCCCCGTCAGCCATCAGTTCGGCTGGCATGGCGGTGTGCATCTAGTCGCGCCAGGCCCCGATGCGAATCCGGAACCGGTGCGCGCCATTGCCGACGGCGAGGTCGTGTTCGCGCGCGCCTGCGCTGCCAAGCCGAAGCAGAACCCTACCGAGCAAGAGCGCGACGCTTACCCGTTGCTCTACTACGCCGGCTGGACCAGCAATGGTGTGGTGATCATCAAGCACCAGACTGAAATCGGCGAAGGTGTCGAGGTCGTCTTCTATTCGATCTACCAGCACCTGAAGAGCATGGCGATCAATTCGGCCACCAAGGCAGCGTGGACGAAGGGCGACAAGATCTATCGCAAAGACCCAATTGGCCAGGCAGGTGAGATCTACGGCAGGCCAAACCGCATCCATTTCGAAATCGTTGCGGACAAAGCGAACGTAGAGAAGCTGATGGCCCGTAGCCAAGGCAAGCTGCAAGCCTCCGAGGGACGACGCAACTGCGTCTGGGGCGACATCCATATCGTGTTGCCTGCAGGTACGCCTATGTACGCGGTCAACCCGCGTACCGAAACCAGGAACTATGTCGTGCGTGCCTTCGATTCCGCGGTGGGTGCCGCCAACGATACGCTCGAAAGTGTTGCGCAACGGTTCCGGACGACACCCGAGCGCATCCTGAAGCTCAACGGCAAGACCGCAGCACAGGCTGGTACGTGGTGGCCGAGAGTCACCGGTGCATATCAGGCAGCCATGAAGCCCGCGCCGCAATCAGGCAAGAAGGCGCCGCCCCCACCCACCGTCGCACAACGGACCATTCGCGTACCAGCGGTCTATGGGGCCGCGGCCGCCACGCCGCCCGATGATCTGACCGCCGAAGCATGGGCGCAATGGACTGTACGACCCATCGGTCAAACGAAGGAGGTGCTTAACATTGCGCTGAGCGAAGCGCGAGGCACTATCACCGTGACAACGCGTGATGCTGTGGGTGATCGGCGTGGTAGCGTCGAAGAAGCAGCGGGCGGTTACAACCTCTACAAGACCGCGACAGACACCTACCCCGGATGCCCCAGTGCCGGCTACGAGATGCTGCGCTTCGGTCGAATCCTGGGGCCCGACGCGCCGGCCGCCACAGATCTGCATGAGGGTCGCCTGCCGCATTTCCGCAAGGTTGCTATCGACGGTGGTGTCACCGCCTACGTGGATCTCAATCGTATCGGCACGAAGGTCTATAGCGACGCCGACTTCCCGCACTGGCTGGGTTGGACATTTATTGACGACGATGCCGACGGCAACAGCCGCTGCGACTCAAGGCAACTGCTCGACCTGATCGAGCCGATGTCGCCAGCGCCCGATACAGCCGTGATTGACGCTGCCACCCGACACCGCAACCGGCTGATCCTTGCCTATGCCAAGACGCAGACTGGCGAATTGCGTGACCGACTCACCTACTGTGTGGTCAAGATGCCCACCGAGTGGGCGCTTGACGATTTCGACAAACGCTGGGGCTGGCTGAAGGGTGCTGATGGGGGGAGTCCGGTCGGCAATATCGTGTTTCCGATGTGTCTCGGTGAGCCTGCATACGAGAGGCTCAAGCGCCATCATCAGGCATTGGCATTTTGGGACGATGCAGTGAAGGACGGGCTCGAGCTAGATAAAGAGCATCATCACTTTCATCCGATTAGTTTTATTAAAACGCTTGGGAAATGCGGTTGGATAAGCGTGAACGAATTGTTGGTGCTCTTGTCGTCGGCTCCAGAAAAGGGAAGGCAAAGGGCACTGTCGCTGAGAGTGACGATGAATTATGCGTTGACAAAATACATGATTAACAATTCGGTGTTGAGGAAGATTCATTTTTTGGCTCAGGTAGGTATTGAAACCGGATGGTGGCAGTATCGTGAAGAGCTCGGAAGTGAGCGATATTTTAGAACAATGTATGAGGTGATTACCCCCATTGAGGCTGGCGAGGATTACGATCGTGCGGTTTTGCTCGGCCGAAATCTTCCATCGGGTCGTCGTCCGATTGAATTGCCAAATCCCGGGCCAAAGCAGAAACCAACGATTAATAGGGGTGAGTACGTATCGACTCGGCCGTCGCAAGTTTTGCTGAAGGCTTCTGGAATGGACAACGGGATTGCAAATTCCTCAAAAGGTGGTATTGCCGGAGACGGTGCTCGATTCCGCGGGCGTGGATTTTTGCAAGTTACTGGGCGGAGAAATTATGTAAGTTATGGGGGATATAGAGGGAGAAATTTTTTAACCGATCAAAATAGTAGTCTTCTTGCAAGTGATGACTATAATTCATGTGATGCTTCCGGTTTCTACTGGGTGAGGGAGAAGATCTCCCTCTATTGTGATCGTGGCAATGGTCCGGAAGTCGTTACTCAGGTTGGTTCGGTGGTGAATCGAGGAACCCCCAATGGAACACCGTTGGAAAAAGATCTTCGGCAGTCGTCCTTTTCAAATATTTGGAAGGAAGCGCGAGAGTAGAGCAAGGGGAGTTGTTTTTATCTTGATGTTGCTGTTCTTGCGGATCGGGAGCGTATTCGGATCATGTTTGGATGGCATCGGGGTCGACGGTTATGGGTTGATTGAGTGTAAGAGATGTCCTGATTCCACGGTGTCGATCTTTGCTGTCCCGGGTCGGAGTGGAAAGAATGATGCATTTGATTTTATGCCATTTTATGTGGCAATTTTTAAGAGCGGGATTGAGTCGTTGCTTCCGCTTGCCGTGGATGGAAACTGGGCCTCACTCTTAGACAGCTCTCTGATATATAAAAATATGATCGACGAGCGTAGCAATCTGAACGAGCAGGCAACAAGAAAGCTGTCGATGCCGGGCTGGAGTGTGGTTGGCGAGGTCTTTGTCTATCACGCGAACACCTCCCAGATTGGCATGATCGTGGTTTGTGCTAGAGCATCAAGAAATTTATCGGGGATTCATGTTGCTGTGTACCAATGTAGTTCACTTTATGAGGAGGATGTGAGAAATTTCAAAAGAGCTCTTCGTTATGTGGAGAGGCAACGGAATCGAATCATCGTCGACTAGCGAGCGAAGCTGAGCGAGACTATGTTTTGATGACGCATTTAGACAATGCGTTATCAAAAAGCGGTGTGGACTTCTACCTTGTCGATCCCAGGCGCGCCTTGTGCATTAGGGTAAGTTTCTTCGTTGTTCCAAGACTCAGTGAAATCATCCCTTGTGGAATTTATCCTGGGGTGGAGGTTTGTTATTTTAAAAATATGTTCATAATGCGGCGGAATTCGCTTGGGGGCGATCATTCATGCGCCTGAGGCTTGTATTTATTTGAAAATTCTCAAGCGATGATCTACAAGCGTTCCGAAGGAGGGGCATGTGAGAGTGCCTTTGTCTGTCGTCGTTTTCTTGATTGCATTGGTGTTGGGTTGCACGAGCGGAGCAGTATTTGGCGACTCAATATTTTGGGCAAACGAACTCAATAAACAATGTGAGCTTCGAGGCGTAGGTTCTTGTCGCTTTACTATCGAAGGCCAATCTGAACTTGAGGAATATCGTCTTGGCTACGGGCGGGAAGAGTATGCAGCGTATTTCACGCAGTTGCCTGGTATTCGGCCTACTGCTGCGATAACACTGACACGTGGCTGTGCGAGTGATGACAACGGCGATGTCGATGGTGCCATGGCCTTAAGCAATAACATCGCCAATTCCTCGCGATTCGGACATTGGTCGCTGTCGAAGCGGGCTGCTCAACAGAGGGAGCCGAAGCTTGTCGTCACGACTCTGACGAACGGAACTACCCGTGGCTACGTCTTGATGGCGATTCCAGACAAAATCGCCTCGCAAGGTAGCTTGGGCTTCTGCGTTACCGACCAACAACAGGTCTTGTGCGGCGGTGCATCCCTCTCAGCCCATTTGTTGCACGGAAGGGCGAAAAGATCGCTTGTGGATCTGATACAGGGGATCAAGCTTGTTCCTTCCCGGAGGGTTGGTGCAACAGAGGTCTGCCAGATTCCCAAACGATAGTGGCGTGTAACAATTCTTATCCAAGGACTATCAAGTGAAGGAGGTGATTTAATAATTATGAAATATTTGATATGTCAGATCGTATTTGGCTTGATTGCTTGCGTTAATAATCGATATGTGTTGACGCACGATGAAAGAAAAGATGCGCCAGCCATTGTGGATCACTCTGATGTCATGCCTGCCGGTATGCAACGCTATGTTATTTTCATGCATGACTGCACTATTGCATTTGTTGCGAGAACAGGTGGAAGTGCTCGGGGCTATATGGAGGGTGGCAGCGCGTATGGGGATTTTTCATTGATTAATCATGCTCCGAAAAAATCATTGAATTTTGGATTGAGTTGCCAAAAAGGGGGCGCGGCTGACCTTTGTTCGAAACTACTTCCTGTTGAAAATGTTGAAAGTATTCGCTATTACAACATACGTCGCCTGGAGAAGCTACATCCGTCTTATTTTGGAGTTGCGCAAATTTCGTCATTTCCTCTTAACAGCTTTCAACCCGGTTAGGTGCGGGAGCTGGATCTTTGCTTAGGGGATGGCTTACGTACACTACGTACCGACAGAGGAGGTATAGAGCTCGGTTACGATTCTCGTGATATTTCTGAGACGGTGGGAAAAAATCTTCAGAGTTCTTCGGAGAGAGCTCTTCCTGAAGTGCTTGAAATCATTCGTTCGATCCGCTTTGTGTCCTCCGATGAGGAGATGGATGAGGGGCGTACTTTTGTTCCGAGGGTGGGTGATTTAATTATGTGACGCGAAATCGCGCGATATGTGGAAATTTTACTTTTATTTCGAGTAATTTAATGAAAGATAATTTCTCTAACCTTTGCGGTGCAATGCTTCTTGTTGTGCTGTTGTCGTCGCTGTCGACATCGTCCTTGGCTTCGAAGGGCTGCATGCACAGCGATTCAAAAGAAGTTCACATAGCACGATCAAAGGAGAATGGCTCGGTAGTAAAAGTCGATTATTGTTGGAGGGGTGATGCTGGTGACGTTGTCATTGGTTTGAGAACAGATAAAATCCATCAGGAATATATATTTCCTGTTGATAATGAGGTGTATTCAATAGATATCGACTCGTTTATTGATTTGACAGGTAAGGGTGGGCGTGATCTCGGAATAGCAAATGGTAACGGAAGGTCCGGGGGAGGGGTGTGGTACTGGATTTTTGACAGGAAATCAAGATCATACAGATTTGTTGGAGAGGCGCCAATGCTTCGGCAATCAAGGGCAAAGAATGGACTGACCTGCCCCCGGTTTTAGTCCGGACTGCAGTTAGAGTCCAAGGTTAAAAACTGCTGCTTTGCATCGTGCGCCAAGGCGAACTGCACCGGCGTCAGATAGCCGAGTGAGCTATGAGGCCGCTCGGT
>NZ_JAAGPE010000110.1:0-27735 GCF_017104605.1 Burkholderia sp. Ac-20384
TAGCCAGTGCATCGGCCGTGTGCGCGCCATACGCGACGCCCACGCCGGCCGCCCCGGCACTCGCGGCCATCTGCAGGTCGTGCGTCGTGTCGCCGATCATCACGGTGCGCGACAGGTCCTGCCCCAATTCCCGGGACAGTTCATGCAGCATCGCCGGATGCGGTTTCGAGAAGGTTTCGTCGGCGCAGCGCGTCGCATCGAACTGGCTCGTCAGCTTCGACTGGTCCAGCACGCGATTCAGCCCGACCCGACCCTTGCCGGTTGCAACGGCGAGCAGATAGCCCGTGTCGCGCAACTCGGCGAGCAGTTCGCGCACGCCGGCGAACAGCTCGATCCGCTGGTCGTCGAGCAGATAGTGATAGCGGTAGCGCTCGGCGAGCCGCGAATAGTCGGACGGATCCAGGGTCGGAGCTGTAATCTGCAGCGCATCGCGCAGGCCGAGGCCGATCACGTAGCGCGACGCCTCGTCGGACGGCGTGGGCAGGCCGAGATCGCGGCATGCAGCCTGGATGCTGTGCGCGATGTGCGCAGTCGAATCCATCAGCGTGCCGTCCCAGTCGAAGACGATCAGGTCAAATTGCTGTCGAGCCATGCGGTTCAGGCGGTATCGCGCAGTGCGCTGAGTTGGTCGAGGAAGCGCCGGCATTCGTCCGGCAGCGGCGCATCGAACTGCAGTGCCTCACCGGTCAGCGGGTGAGCGAGCCGCAGCCGGTACGCATGCAGGAACATCCGTTTCAACGACGGCTGCGCATTCGCGCGCGCCAGCGCCTTGTTCAGTGCGAAATCGCCATACTTGGCGTCGCCGGCGATCGGCAGGCCGAGATGCGCGAGGTGCACACGGATCTGATGGGTCCGACCCGTTTTGAGTTCCGCTTCGAGAAGCGCGTACTCGGGCCAAAGGTCGACGAGGTTGAACACCGTGTGCGACGGCAGCCCGTCGTCCTGCACACGCACGCGGCGCTCCCCTTCCGGGGTCGAATACTTGAACAGCGGCGCCTTCACCGCGCGGCGACGCCCCCAGTCGGACTGCCATTCACCGTGGACACACGCGAAGTAGCGCTTGTCCATCTTGTTCTCGCGGATCTGTTCGTGCAGGCCCACCAGCGCCGTGCGCTTCTTCGCGAGCATCAGGATCCCGGACGTCTCGCGGTCGAGCCGGTGCACGAGTTCGAGGAATTTCGCGCGCGGACGCGCCTGGCGCATCTGCTCGATCACGCCGAACGCGACGCCGCTGCCGCCGTGGACCGCGACCCCGGCCGGCTTGTTGATGACGAGCATCGCGTCGTCCTCGAACAGCACGTCGAAGTGCGCGGGCGGCACGATGGTGGCTTCGGCGCGCGCGAGGTCGGCTGCGGCCACGCGGACGGGCGGCACACGGACGATGTCGCCGAACGCGAGCCGGTACTGCGCGTCGACCCGCCCCTTATTCACGCGCACTTCGCCGCTGCGAAGGATCCGGTAAATATGGCTTTTCGGCACGCCTTTACAGACGCGCAAAAGGAAATTGTCGATACGCTGACCGACCGAGCTTTCGTCGATCTCGAGCATCGATACCTGGCCGCTTGCGACCGAATTCTGGGATATTTTGCCTAACTCGTTCATACTGAATATAATTTTGCCCAGCCTGACGTTGCGGGCGGCCTCACCGGCCGGCCCGGACCATCCGGGCAAGGCGCAAGCGCAAACCGTTATTTTACTTGCGCCGGGGGTCTGCTGCTCACCCCTAATCAAAGAGATGCAGCAAGTTGCACGCACGGCGCCGCCCGTCGGCAAGGATCGCGCCCACAGGCGGATTCGGTCGGCAAGGCGCCGCGGTAACGGAAAGTTGGTTGAAAAGAATTTGATCGGCAGCCCGACGGCGCGAAGTGCGTCCGCGCAGGCTGCCGGTTGCGAAAATTACGGCGTTGCGCCCGATTTGGCTCCGCGAAGCGTGCGGAGCCTGGCGACGTCAAACCAGGGAAGTACACCCCAGGCGGGAAAGTCGGGCTGGATTCGATACTCCCCGCTGCGGCCCAAGCCGCAGCATCTGCCGCCCGTTGGCACGCGCGTCGCATGACGACGCGCCCCGCGGCAGTGCCCGGCCTCAGGCTTAGCGCGCTTTGACAGCGTGCGGTGTGTGGACGCCGTGCTTTGAAGCCGTGTTCGCAGGTGCCCTATGGCCGCCGGCCCCGTCTTTCGGGCCCAAGCGCCTCTTCAGGCAATTCTCCCCGCCATCGTTCCCGCTCCAGCGTGCTTGTGACAACACAACAAGGCGCGGCCTGCCGTCGTTCCCGCCCTCGCGACTGACAACCGCGAGGCGCCGCCAGCAGAGCCGCCTGGAGTCGTTCATGAAACGCATGCTGTTCAATGCGACGCAGCAGGAGGAGCTGCGCGTCGCCATCGTCGACGGGCAGAAGCTCATCGACATCGACATCGAGACAGCCGGGCGCGAACAGCGCAAAGGCAATATCTACAAAGGTGTCATCACCCGTATCGAGCCGTCGCTCGAAGCGTGCTTCGTCAACTACGGCGAAGACCGCCACGGCTTCCTGCCGTTCAAGGAAGTTGCCCGCCAGTACTTCAAGGAAGGCATCGACATGCGCTCCGCGCGCATCCAGGATGCCCTGCGCGAAGGCCAGGAGCTGATCGTCCAGGTCGAGAAGGAAGAGCGCGGCAACAAGGGCGCTGCCCTCACCACGTTCATCTCGCTCGCCGGCCGCTATCTGGTGCTGATGCCGAACAATCCGCGCGGCGGCGGCGTGTCGCGCCGGATCGAAGGCGACGAGCGTCAGGAACTGCGCGAGACGATGGCGCAACTGCAGATCCCGGACGGCATGAGCATGATCGCCCGTACCGCGGGCATCGGCCGCAGCGCCGAGGAACTGCAGTGGGACCTGAACTACCTGCTGCAACTGTGGCGCGCGATCGAAGCGGCGTCGCAAAGCGGCAATGCCGGCCAGCCGATGCTGATCTACCTGGAATCGAGCCTCGTGATCCGCGCGATCCGGGACTATTTCCAGCCCGATATCGGCGAAATCCTGATCGATACGAACGAAATCCACGATCAGGCCCGCGCATTCATGGATATCGTGATGCCGGACAACGTCGCGAAGGTGAAGCGCTACCACGACGACGTGCCGCTGTTCTCCCGCTTCCAGATCGAACACCAGATCGAGACCGCGTACTCGCGCACGGTGCCGCTGCCGTCGGGCGGCGCGATCGTGATCGACCACACCGAAGCGCTCGTCGCGATCGACGTGAACTCGGCGCGTGCCACCAAGGGCGCGGACATCGAGGAAACGGCGACCCGCACGAACCTCGAAGCAGCCGACGAAGTCGCCCGCCAGCTCCGCCTGCGCGACCTCGGCGGCCTGATCGTGATCGATTTCATCGACATGGAATCGGCGAAGAGCCAGCGCGAAGTCGAGCAGCGCCTGAAAGACGCGCTCAAGCATGACCGCGCGCGCGTCCAGATGGGCAAGATCTCCCGCTTCGGCCTGATGGAACTGTCGCGCCAGCGCCTGCGTCCGGCCCTGTCGGAAGGCAGCCACGTGACCTGCCCGCGTTGTAACGGCACCGGCCACATCCGCGATACCGAATCGTCCGCGCTGCAGGTCCTGCGGATCATTCAGGAAGAAGCGATGAAGGAAAACACCGCGGCGATCCACTGCCAGGTGCCGGTCGAGGTGACCGCCTTCCTGCTCAACGAAAAGCGTCAGGAAATCAACAAGATCGAGTCGCGCTTCAAGGTCGGCATCGTGCTGATCCCGAACAAGCACCTCGATACGCCGCACTACAAGCTCGAGCGCCTGCGCCACGACGACGCACGTCTCGACGATCCGCGCGCGTCCTGGAAGATGGCCGAGGAAGCAGCCCGCGAACTCGAGTCGGAAACCGGCTACAGCAAGCGCGCGGCGGAAGTGAAGCCGAAGCAGGAAGCCGCGGTCAAGGGCATCACGCCCGAGCGTCCGGCCCCGAGCCCGGCACCGCAGCGCCCGGTCGAACCCGTTGCAGCGCCCACGCCTGTGGCGCCGGCCAGCGGCGGCTTCATCGGCTGGCTGAAGGGCCTGTTCGGCGTGTCGCCGGCGCCCGCACCCGCACCGGTTGCTTCGGCACCGGCGAAGGAGCAGGCAGCCCGTCCGGCTCGCGGCGAACGCACCGAGAAGTCCGAGCAGCGTGGCGAACGCGGCGGCGATCGCAACCGCAATCGTCGTGGCGGCGCCCAGCAGGCACAGGGCGGTCGCGACCAGGCTGTGGCAGGCCGTGGCCAGCCGCAACGCCAGGAACGCGAAGGCAAGGTAGTGCGCGAACCGCGTGAGGCTCGTGAGCCGCGTGAAGGCCGCGAACCGCGTGAAAGCCGTGAGCCGCGCGAACCGCGCGAGAACCGCGAAGGTCGCGAGGGCCGTGGCCCGCGTGAAGGCCGTGAGCCGCGCGAACCGCGTGAGAACCGCGAACCGCGCGAGCGTATCGAGCAGCCGGAAGGCGTCGAAGCAGCCGGTCGTGGCGAGCGCCAGGAACGCGGCGAACGTCGCGAGCGCGGTGAGCGCCGCAAGCCGACCCAGCATGCGGCAACGCTGGAAACCGTCAACCGTGGCGAAGCGCATCCGGAACCGGAAGCCGACAAGGCCCTCGCAGAAGCCCTGCCCGACGCCGAGCTGGCAGCCGACGCGGAAGCCGGCGCGCGTGATGGCGAGGAACGTCGCCGTCGCCGTCGCGGCCGCCGCGGCGGTCGTCGTGAGCGCGAGGAAGACGGCGCAGTCGTCGACCACGCAGAGCAAGGCGCAGAAGGTGAAGTTGCGGTGCAAGCCGTGACGCCGGAAGCACCGGCTGCTGCCGAACCGGCCCACACGGCCGCACCGGCAGTCGTCGTGGCAGCCGCCGCGGCAAGTGCCGTCGTCGTCGAAGCAGTGGTCGAGCACCATGCCGAACCGGCAGCACCGGCCGCTGTCGAGCCGCAGCCGGCGCCGGTACACGTCGAAGCAGTGGCGGTCGAAGCAGCCGTTGTCGCCCAGGCAGCAGAACCGGCACCGGTCGCACCGGCCGTCGCGACTAAAGCCGGCCCGGCGCCGGTCGCGGTTTCGCCGACCGACGCGTTCGAAGTGCCGGCAGCACCTGTCGCTGTCGAGGCGCCGCGACCGGCACCCGTCGAGCAAGCTGCACCGGCCGTGACGACCGAAGCCGCTCCGGTGGCTGTCGAGCCGGCCCATGTCGAAGCAGCACCGGTCGAAGCCGTGGCAGCACCGGCACCCGCACCGGCACCGGCCCCCGCTCCGGCCCAACCGGCAGCCGCGCCCGCTTCGGCGAGCCTGGATACCGTGCTGGAGCAGGCTGGTCTCGTCTGGGTGAACACCGACGCCGGCAAGTTCGCCGCTGCGCAGGAAGCCGCGTCGCGCCTCCCGCGTCCGGCTCGCGTGCAGCGCGAACGCAAGGCGCTGCCGCCGGTCGATACGGCCCCGATGCAGCAGGTCGAAACGACGCATCACTGATCGACGCATCGTCCGACCAGGAAAAGCCCGCCTCCGGCGGGCTTTTTCACGTCCGCGCTGCGGGTTTCCGCCCACCGGACCGACCCGCCGCTTGCGGCTAAAATAGAGGCCTGGTTCGCACTTCTTTCAACATGTCCCGACGCATCATTCCTCTCGCCGACGTCAGCGGGATGCCGGACGTCTCCGGCGTCGCGCACGCCCCGGACGGCACGCTGGCCGACACGTTCGCCAGGCCGCTGCGCGACCTGCGCATTTCGGTGACGGATCGCTGCAACTTCCGCTGCGTGTACTGCATGCCGCGCGCCGTCTTCGACAAGGACTACCCGTTCCTGCCGCACAGCGCGCTGCTCACGCACGAGGAAATCGAACGCGTGGCGCGACTCTTTGTCGCACATGGCGTCGAGAAGATCCGCATCACCGGTGGCGAGCCGCTGCTGCGCAAGAATCTCGAATTCCTGATCGAGCGCCTCGCACGCCTGACCACGCATGACGGCCGCCCGCTCGACCTGACGCTCACGACCAACGGTTCACTGCTCGCTCGCAAGGCGCGCGCGCTGAAGGACGCCGGGCTCACGCGCGTGACGGTCAGCCTCGACGCGCTCGACGATACGTTGTTCAAGCGCATGAACGATGCCGAATTCGCGAGCGCCGACGTGCTCGACGGCATCTTCGCGGCCCAGGCCGTGGGCCTCGCGCCGGTCAAGGTCAACATGGTCGTGAAGCGCGGCACCAACGACAGCGAGATCCTGCCGATGGCCGAGCGTTTCCGCGGGACCGGCGTGATCCTGCGCTTCATCGAATACATGGACGTCGGCACGTCGAACGGCTGGAACATGACCGAGGTGCTGCCGTCGGCGGACGTCATCGCGCGGCTCGCCGAACACTTCCCGCTCGTGCCGCTCGATCCCCACACGGCGGCCGAAACCGCGCAGCGCTGGGGTTATGCGGACGGCAGCGGCGAGATCGGCGTGATTTCGAGCGTCACGCAGGCCTTCTGCGGCGACTGCACGCGCGCGCGGCTGTCGACCGAAGGCAAGCTGTACCTGTGCCTGTTCGCGTCGACGGGCCACGACCTGCGCGCGCTCGTGCGCGGCGGCGCGAGCGACGCCGAGATCGCGACCGCGATCGCCCGCATCTGGCAAGCCCGCACCGACCGTTATTCGCAACTGCGCGGCAGCGCGTCTGCCGACGCCGTGCCCGACGGCGCCGGCAAGCGGGTCGAAATGTCATATATCGGCGGCTGACGCACGCCGCCCTTCCTGCCCTCGACCATGCCCGCTTCCGCCTTTCCCTCGATTGCCGGCCTGCTGCTCGCAGGCGGGCGTGCCACACGCATGGACGGCGTCGACAAGGGCCTGCAGTTGCTCGACGGCACGCCGCTCGCGCTGCACGTGCTGAGCCGGCTCTCGCCGCAGGTCGACGAGACGCTGATCAGCGCGAATCGCCATGCCGATCGCTATGCCGAACTCGGTGCGCCGTTCGATGCGCGCATCGTCGCGGACGAAACGCCCGACTTCCCCGGCCCGCTCGCGGGCCTGCTCGCCGGCATGCGAGCGGCACGCGCGCCGCTCGTCGTGTGCTCGCCGTGCGACACGCCCTATCTGCCCGCCGACCTCGTCGCACGCTTGCAGGCGGCGCTCGACGCGCAGCAGGCCGACATCGCCATGGCAGTGACCGTCGACGCGCAACACGTGCGCTCGCCACAGCCGACGTTCGCGCTGCTGCGCACGTCGCTGGCCGACGATCTCGCCGCCCGGCTCGCCGCCGGCGACCGCAAGGTGCGTGCGTGGTACGCACGCCACAAGACGGTCGAAGTCGAGTTTCACGACGAGCGTGCGTTTTACAATGCCAACTCCTGGCAGGAACTCGCCGCGCTGGCCCGCCGCTGACGGCACCCGTACGGTTCCCGCCCGGTGCCCGCCGCACGTGAAACCCGCGCCCAGGCACCCTCCTCGCGCCACCGGCCACGAACCCGATACGCCTTGCGGCGCAGTCCGACTGATGATCACGCAATCCTCGCCCGCCCCCCGAACCGCACCCGATTCCGATGCCCCGCTGTCGCTCGCCGACGCGCAGGCGCTCGCGTGCCGCTTCGCGGTGCCGGTCGACGCGTGTGACATGGTGACGCTGCGCGATGCGCTCGACCGCGTGCTCGCGGCCGACGTGAACGCACCGTTCGACATTCCCGCATACGACAACTCGGCGATGGACGGCTATGCGTTCGACGGCAGCGCCGGCACGCAAGCATCGCAGCCAGCGGAGGTCGCGCTGACGGTCGCCGGCACCGCGCTCGCCGGCCATCCGTTCGACGGCGCCGTGGCATCCGGATCATGCGTGCGCATCATGACGGGCGCGCCGATGCCGGCCGGCTGCGATACGGTGATTCCGCAGGAACGCGTGCGCGCCGACGGCGACACGATCCGCTTCTCCTCGCACTACATCGCGCGCGGCGCGAACTGCCGCAAGGCCGGCGAGGATCTCGCGCGCGGCGCGTGCGCGCTTGCCGCGGGCCGCATCCTGCGGCCGTCCGATCTCGGCCTGCTTGCGTCGTTCGGTGTCACCGAGGTTTCGGTACGCCGACGCGTGCGCGTCGCCGTGTTCTCCACCGGCGACGAACTGCGCGAGCCCGGCGAGCCGCTCGGCCCCGGCGCACTGTACGACAGCAATCGCGGGATGCTGATCGCGATGCTCGAAAGACTGCATGTCGAAGCGGTCGATCTCGGGATCGTCCGCGACGATCCCGCCGCGCTCGAAGCCGCATTGCGCGGTGCCGTCGCCGCGCAGGCCGATGCGGTGATCACGTCGGGCGGCGTATCGGTCGGCGAAGCCGACTTCACGCGCGACGTCATGGCCCGGCTCGGCGACGTGACGTTCGCGAGCCTCGCGCTGCGTCCCGGCCGGCCGCTCGCGTGCGGCACGCTCGCACGCGCGGCCGATGGCGCCGGTCACACACTGTTTTTCGGGCTGCCCGGCAACCCGGTCGCGTCTGCCGTGACGTTCTACGCGATCGTGCGTCCCGCGCTGCTGACGCTGGCCGGCGCACAGGCCCAGCCGCCGTCGATGCATACGGCACTCAGCACGCAAGCGCTGAAGACGCGCCCGGGCCGCACCGACTACCTGCGCGGCATCGCGACGCGCGCCGCCGACGGCCGCTGGCACGTCGCGCCGGCCGGCTCGCAGAGTTCCGCATCGCTGAGCGGCCTGTCGGCCGCCAACTGTTTCATCGTCCTGGGCCACGATACCGCGGCAGTCGACGCGGGCACCCCGGTCGACATCCTGCCGCTCGACGGCCTGATCTGAATTCCACTATCGGTATATCTCTACGGGGGCAATCCATACATGAAGAAGCAAATTTCGTCGATCGCCGCGGGGCAGACCGCAAAGGCGCTGATCCTCGTCTACCTGACGTTCAGCGTGCCGATCGTGCTGCTTGGCATTCTCGTCGCGTACATTCGTTACGGAATGGTCGAACTGAGCACGATCCTGAGCGCGCTGCTGCTGAACGCGATCCTCGGCTTCGTGCTGCTGTGGATCGCATGCCACGCATACAACTGGGTCGCATCGCGCTTCGGCGGCATCGAGATCGTGCTGTCCGATCCGCCGGAGGAAGCGTGAGCGGCACACCGCTGATCCGCGCGGCCCAAGCACACGACGTCGGCGCGATCCTCGCGCTGATGCGCGAGCTGGCCGAGTTCGAGAAGCTCACGCACCTGTTCGTCGCGACCGAGGCCGATCTCGCCGACGCGCTGTTCGGCGATCAGCCTGCCGCCGAAGCGCGAGTGGCCGAGCACGACGGCGCGATCGTCGCGTATGCGCTGTTCTTCCACAATTATTCGACGTTCCTCGGCCGTCGCGGCCTCTATCTCGAGGATCTTGTACGTGCAGCCGTCGCAGCGCGGCACGGGCCTCGGCACCGCGATGCTGCGCCACCTCGCGGCGCTGGCCGTCGAGCGCCGTTGCGGGCGCTTCGAATGGTCGGTCCTCGACTGGAACCAGCCGGCGATCGATTTCTACGAAAAGATGGGCGCAACCGTGCTGCCCGACTGGCGCATCGTTCGCGTCATGGGCGACGCACTGGATACGCTCGCCGGCCATTGACCGCGGGCCGGCCACGCCGGCAAGCGCTTCAAAAGAAAACGGGCGCCGCAGCGCCCGTTTTTGCTTCCCGGCCGATGTCGGCCATGTGCGTCATGCGTCGTCCGCATCGGCACCGTCTACCCCTTCCGCGCCGAGCAGCCCTGCCGCCGTATCGCCTGGCAGCGCCTCGACCTGCTTCAGCTTGCGGTTCATCACGCGCGTGCGCTGCTCGGCGGCCTCGATCGAACGCGTGACCGTTTCGAGCTGCGACTTCGTGCGCGCAAGCACGTCGCCGAACTTGCCGAACTCCGTCTTCACCGCGCCGAGCACCTGCCACACCTCGCTCGACCGTTGCTCGATCGCGAGTGTACGGAAACCCATCTGCAGGCTGTTCAACAGTGCGGTGAGCGTCGTCGGGCCGGCAACCGTCACGCGATAGTCGCGCTGCAGCAGGTCGGTCAGCCCCGGGCGACGCAGGATCTCCGCATAGAGCCCTTCGGTCGGCAGAAACAGCAGCGCGAAGTCGGTCGTGTGCGGCGGCGCGACGTACTTCTCGGCGATCGTACGCGCCTCCAGCCGCACGCGTGCTTCGAGCGCGCGAGCCGCTTCCTCGACCGCCACCGCATCGGCGTGCTCCTGCGCGTCGATCAGCCGCTCGTAGTCTTCGCGCGGGAATTTCGCGTCGATCGGCAGCCACACGGGCGGCGCATCGCGCGTGCCGGCCTCGCGCCCCGGCAGCCGGATCGCGAACTCGACGCGCTCGCTGCTCTTCGGCACCGTCGCAACGTTCTTCGCGTACTGCTCGGGCGTCAGCATCTGCTCGAGCAGCGCCTCAAGCTGCACTTCACCCCAGGTGCCGCGCGTCTTCACGTTGGTCAGCACTTTCTTCAAGTCGCCGACACCCGCCGCGAGCGTCTGCATCTCGCCGAGCCCGCGATGCACCTGCTCGAGCCGGTCCGACACGAGCTTGAACGATTCGCCGAGCCGGTGCTCGAGCGTCGCGTGCAGTTTCTCGTCGACGGTGCGGCGCATCTCCTCGAGCTTCGCCGCGTTGTTCGTCTCGATTTCCTTCAGCCGCTGTTCGAGCGTCGCGCGCACCTCGCCGATCCGGCGGTCGTTCGCCTCGGTCAGTTGCGTGAGCTGGCGGTTCAACGTGTCGCCGAACAGCCTGAGCGCGCCCGTCTGCTCCTCGCGCGCCTGCTGCGCCTGGCGCTGCACGCTCTCGCGCATCGCGTCGAACTGCTGCGCATTGCCGGCGACGAGCTTGCCGAGCTGCTGCGCAAAACCTTCGATCTGGTTGTTCTGTACGGTCGCCACGCTCGTCAGCTGCGCGGCGAGCGTCTGTTGAAGCTGCGCGAAACTGCCGGCCAGCTCGGTGCGCGAGCCGCGCGCGTTCTCGACGATCTCGCCGCGCAATTCGCGTTCGAGCCGCTCGACCGCGCGCGCCTGCGCATGCGCGGCGTCCTCGATCTGGTCACCCAGGACTGCCGCATCGTCGTGGCGGCCACCGCCACGCACGAGCGCGACGATCGCGACCGCAAGCGCGACGGCCAGCACGACGACCGCCGCAAGCAACAACGTCATCGTCATGCGCGCGGCTTCCCGATCACGTCAGGGTTGATCGGATTCGGCGGCTGCCCGGCGCGCGGCCCTTCGCCCAGCGCGGCAATCAGGTTGTCGGCGGCGAGGTTCGCCATCGCGCGGCGCGTTTTCTCGGTCGCGCTCGCGATATGCGGCGTCAGCACGACGTTCGGCACTTCGAGCAGCGCCGGATGAACGGTCGGCTCGCCTTCGTACACGTCGAGGCCGGCCGCGGCGATCGTCCCGTCGCGCAGCGCGACGGCCAGCGCCGCGTCGTCGACGATCCCGCCGCGCGCGATGTTGGTCAGCGTCGCGGTGGGCTTCATCTTCGCGAGCTCGGCCGCGCCGATCGTGTGATGGTTCTCCTTCGTGTACGGCAGCACGAGCACGACGTGATCGGCACGCGCGAGCAGCGCATCCTTCGACACGTATTCGGCATTCAGCTCGGCCTCGATCTCGGGCGCGACGCGCGACCGGTTGTGATAGATCACCTGCACCCCGAAGCCGCGCGCGCGACGCGCGAGCGCCTGGCCGATGCGCCCCATCCCGATGACGCCGAGCGTCGAGCCGTAAATGTCGCTGCCGAGGAAACCGTCGTACGCCCACTTCTGCCAGTGGCCGGCCCGCAGCCAGTGCTCGGATTCGGCGATCCGGCGTGCTGCGGCCATCATCAGCGCCCAGCCGAAATCGGCAGTCGACTCGTTCAGTACGTCGGGCGTGTTGGTGCCGAGCACGTTCGCCGCGTTGAACGCGGCCATGTCGAAATTGTTGTAGCCGACCGCCATGTTCGCCACGACGCGCAGGCGCGGCGCCGCCGCGAGCTCGGCCGCGCCGACCGGGTCCCCTGCCGTCAACGCGCCGTCCTTGTCGGCCAGACGCGCGGCAAGCGCGTCGGGAGCGAGTGCGTCGCCGTTGTGCCAGTCGACTTCGAAATACTGCTTGAGCCGCTCGATCACGTCCGGAAAGATCGGACGCGCGACCAGGATCTTCTGCATCGCCATCTCCGCATGCCGCGGACGGATCGCAGCACGCCATGCGCCGCTGGGACCGCCCGCTCTAGGTTGAAAATCGTCAGCTTACGCCGTGAAGAAGATCCACGACGTCAGCAGGAATACCGGTATCAGCACGACCAGCGCCCAGCCGAGATACGCGAAGAAGCTCGGCATCTTCACGCCGCGCGATTCGGCGATCGCCTTCACCATGAAGTTCGGCGCGTTGCCGATATAGCTGTTCGCGCCCATGAACACCGCGCCGGCGGAAATCGCGGCGAGCGTCGACGCGCCGGTCGTCATCAGCGACTGCGCATCGCCACCCGCAAGGTTGAAGAACACGAGATAGGTCGGCGCGTTGTCGAGGAACGACGACAGGATGCCCGTCGCCCAGAAGTACATCGCGTCGATCGGCTTGCCGTCCGGCCCCGTGACGAGATGAACGATCTGCGCGAATGCGCCGTCGGCACCGGCGCGCAGGATCACGATCACCGGTGCGATCGTCACGAAGATCCCCGCGAACAGCTTCGCGACTTCCTCGATCGGCGCCCAGTTGAACGCATTGCCCTCGCGCGCGGAGCGCGGCGTCAGCGCGAGCGACGCGAGCGTGACGCCCACGAGCGCGACGTCGCGTACGAGGTTCTGCAGCGCGACGTGCGTGCCCCACACGTCGAACGTGATGCCCGGCTTCCACACGCCGCTCATCAGCACCAGGCCGATCACGGCCGCAAGCAGCACGAAATTGATCTTGCCGTCGATCGACAGCCTGTCGTTGTCAGGCGTCGGGTCGAGCACAGCCGGCCGCTCCTCGCCGCCCTTCCGGTAGAAGTACGTATCGAGCATAAAGAACAGCGTCAGCAGCACGACGCAGATGAACAGCATCGGCAGTGCGAGGTGCGTGGTCGTCCAGAAGAAGCTCACGCCATTCAGGAAACCGAGGAACAGCGGCGGATCGCCGAGCGGCGACAGCGAGCCGCCCGCGTTCGCGACGAGGAAGATGAAGAAGATCACGACGTGCACGACATGCTTGCGGTTGTCGTTGGCGCGCAGCAGCGGCCGGATCAGCAGCATCGCAGCGCCCGTCGTGCCCATCACGCTCGCGAGCAGCGTGCCGAGCGCGAGGATCGCGGTGTTCAGCTTCGGCGTGCCGTGCAGGTTGCCGTTCACGCAGATGCCGCCCGCGACCGTATAGAGCGCGGTGAGCAGCACGATGAAGGGGATGTATTCCTCGAGCAGTGCATGCACGAGCGTGCCGAACGCGGTGCCCGCGCCGAACGCGAACGCGAACGGGATCAGGAACAGGGCCGCCCACCCGGCCGCAATCTTGCCGAAATGGTGATGCCAGAACACGGGGGCGACGAGCGGGAACAGTGCGATGGACAGCAGGATCCCGGCGAACGGGATACCCCAGAGTGCAGACAGCGTGGCACCGTCGAGCGTTGCGGCCGATGCAAGCGCGGGAACGGCGCCAAGCGCAATCCCCGACGCCATGCCCGCCCAGGCGGCATGTCGTTTCATGCAGAACTTCCTTGTACGAGTGGTAGTGGATGCAGCGGGCGCGTCATGCGCCCCGTACGACGATCACGTGTACGCGGTACGGGCCGTGCGCACCCAGTACGATGGTCTGCTCGATATCGCCCGTGCGCGACGGGCCCGACACGAAATTGACCGCGCGCGGCAATTCGCCGCGCTCCGAGCGGATCAGCGCAAATGCGTCTTCATGACCGGCGACAATCCGCGACGCGGGAACGATTGCGATGTGGGTTTCCGGCAGCAGGCCGGCCGATGCATAGGTGTCGGGGCCGGACAACAGCACCAGCGAGCCCGTTTCGGCGGTCGCGCAAAAACAGCCGGTGAGGCCGACCAGATCGCCGTCGCGCGGCTTGCGGCATTCGACCGACAGGCCTGCGCCCGCCCAGTCGAAATCGGCGAGCGTGCGCCATGCAACGGCCTGCGTCGGCAGGCCCTGAGCAGAAAGGTAGCGCGCCGCGGCGGCCGGTACGTCGGCAAGCGTCGCGACTTCGTCGACCGTCGTCGACAGGCGCGCCGCTTCGTCGACGAATGCCGCGACGAGATCGGCCGGCGCCGGCGGGCGCGGGCCTTCCGGATGACGGGCAAGATAGTCGGCAACGCCTTCGCGCTCAGCCGCATCGGGTTCGGCCGCACGCCCCTGTGCCGCGCGGATGCGCGCGAGGATCTGGCGACGGGCAGCGGAAGTGTCCATGAACGGTCCTCGTGACGTTGGCGGGCGATACGTCGGATTATACCGGCCGACCTCGCCGCCACGCAGTTTTGGCCGTTCGGCCGACGCTTACTTCGACGCGTCTTCCTCGACCGGCTGCGCGATGCCGAACACCTGGCGCAGGTATGCGAGATACGCCTTGTCGTCGCACATGCTCTTGCCCGGCGAATCCGACAGTTTCGCGACCGGCTGGCCGTTGCAGCGGACCATCTTGATCACGATCTGCAGCGGCACGTAGCCGAGATCGTTGGTGAGGTTCGTGCCGACACCGAACGCGAGCTTGCAGCGGCCGCGGAACCGTTCGTACAACTGCATGACCTTCGGGATGTCGAGCGCGTCCGAGAACACGAGCACCTTGGTCCGCGGGTCGCAACGGTTCGACTCGTAATGGCGCAGCATCCGCTCGCCCCATTCGAACGGATCGCCCGAATCGTGGCGCGCGCCGTCGAACAGCTTGCAGAAGTACATGTCGAAGTCGTTCAGGAATGCATCCATCCCGTAGACATCCGACAGCGCGATCCCGAGGTCGCCGCGGTATTCCTTCGCCCACATCTCGAAGCCGTAGATCTGCGAATCGCGCAGCCGCGGGCCGAGCGCCTGGCAGGCCTGCAGGTATTCGTGCGCCATCGTGCCGAGCGGCGTGATGTCGTGCTTCATCGCATAGAGCACGTTGCTGGTGCCCGCGAACTGCGGGCCGAGGCCGTCGCGCAGCGTGAGCGCGACTTCCTCGTGCCAGACCTTCGAGAAGCGCCGGCGCGTGCCGTAGTCGGCGATCTTGCAGTCGGCGAACTCGGGCTTCGCACCGAGCAGCTTGATTTTCTCGCACAACCGTTCGCGGCCTTCGCGATAGTCGGGCTCGCGCTGCGTGTTGCGGAAATACACTTCGTTGACGATCGCGAGCACCGGGATCTCGAACAGGATCGTGTGCAGCCACGGCCCCGTGATCTCGATGTCGATTTCACCGTTGCCCTTCGGCGACGGCGTGATCGAGATGTATTTCTCGTTCAGGTGGAACAGCGCGAGAAAATCGACGAAATCGCTCTTGATGAAGCGCATCCGCCGCAGGTAGTCGAGTTCGACGTCGGCAAAACGCAGCGCGCACAGGCCGCGCACCTCGTCGCGGATCTCGTCGATGTACGGCACGAGATCGACGCCGGGCGTGCGGCAGCGGAAACGGTATTCGACGCTTGCAGCGGGGAAGTGATGCAGGACGACCTGCATCATCGTGAACTTGTAGAGATCCGTGTCGAGCAGCGAAGTGATGATCATGATTACGGCACCGCCAATATCGTGACAGGGCCCCGGCGCACCGCGCGCCGCCCGGTCTGTCGGCCATGTTACCCGAATGCGGGCCCGACCATCGTGAAACCGCCTGTCGCCCTGCTCCGGTCGCACCGTAACTCCGGCGTGCGGTACGTGCGCCCCCGTCGGCGCCCCCTTCCGCATGCCCATAAACTAATCACGAAACGATATAAGCCGGATAGCCGACCACGCCATGCGGGTTTTGCGCTTCAGTTACAATGCCGGTTTTGGCGCAAACGCCACCCCATATATACCGCCAAGCAGGAGCGTTTTAATGACTCACGTTGTGACCGAAGGCTGCATCAAGTGCAAATACACGGACTGCGTGGATGTGTGCCCGGTGGATTGCTTCCGTGAAGGTCCCAACTTTCTCGCCATCGATCCGGACGAGTGCATCGACTGCGCCGTGTGCGTCGCCGAGTGCCCGACCAATGCGATCTATGCCGAAGAAGACGTTCCGGGCGACCAGCAGCAGTTCACCGCGCTGAACGCCGAGCTGGCGAAGGACTGGCCGTCGATCACGAAGACCAAGCCGGCACCGGCCGACGCGGACGAGTGGAAGGACGTGCAGGACAAGCTGCACCTGCTCGAGCGCTGATCGCACAGCGGCCGCAGAAATTTTTTTGTGCGCCGCGGCTCAAAAGTATTGACGACCTGATCAACGCTCCATATAATCTCGTTTCTCTGCTGTTGTTGTTTGTTCCCCGATAGCTCAGTCGGTAGAGCGCCGGACTGTTAATCCGTAGGTCCCTGGTTCGAGCCCAGGTCGGGGAGCCAAAAACGCAAAGGCCCGTTGAAAGTGGACGGGCTTTTTGCTGGTAGACAAACAAGCATGCAGATGTACCGATTTATTCCCCGATAGCTCAGTCGGTAGAGCGCCGGACTGTTAATCCGTAGGTCCCTGGTTCGAGCCCAGGTCGGGGAGCCAAATAGCGAAAGGCCCGTCAATCGACGGGCCTTTTGTTTTTCCGGCCCGCCTTTGCGCTTTCATCGCCCGGTCGCGCGCATGCTAGAGTCTCTGTCCCGCATTCGCATCCGGTTCCGTCGATGAAGCACCGTCTCCTCCGCTCCGCCCCCTTCGCCCTCCTGCTTTCCGCATTCGCCGCGGCACCGCTCGCGCACGCGGAGGAAGTCGGCAGCGTCAACACCCATTTCCGCGTCACCGGCTCCGATCGCGTGGTCGTCGAAGCGTATGACGATCCGGTCGTGAACGGCGTGACCTGCTACGTGTCGCGCGCCCGCACCGGCGGGATCAAGGGCACGCTCGGCGTCGCCGAGGATCCGAGCGAAGCGTCGATCGCATGCCGGCAGGTCGGCCCGATCAGCTTCAAGGAGCCGCTCAAGCAGCAGACCGACGTGTTCAGCGAGCGCATGTCGTTCATCTTCAAGACCCTGCACGTCGTGCGCGTGGTCGACGCGAAGCGCAACACGATCGTCTACCTGACCTACAGCGACCGCATCGTCAGCGGCAGCCCGAAGAACGCCGTCACCGCCGTACCGATGCCGGCCGGCACGACGATTCCGGTCAAGTAAAGCCTGCGCCTGCCGGGCGCGCGAGCGATACACTGTCGATTCGACCGCTTCCGCGCCCGATCATGTCCGCCACCCGCCTTCCAGACTCCGCACGCTACTGGCGCACGCCGCTGCTGCCGGATGCGGATCTCGTCACGGCCACCTATCGCGACCACACGTTCGCGCCCCACTGGCACGATGCGTACACAATCCCCGTGATTCTCGAAGGCGCGGAACGCTTCACCTATCGCGGCAGCGGCTATGTCGCCGAAACCGGCTCCGTGCCCGTCATCAATCCCGGCGAGGTGCATACGGGTTCGCGCGCAGCCGACGAGGGCTGGTGCTATCGCGTCAGCTACATGCCGGTCGAATTCATCCGCGAACTCACCAGCGCGATCGCCGGCCGCCCGCAGGACGCGCCGTGGTTTGCGCCCGACGTGATTCGCGATGACGATCTCGCGGCCAGGCTCGCGCTGGCGCACCGGATGATGGAGGCCGGCAGCGAGCGCGCCCTGCCGTCGCAGCCGCACGGGCAGCCGGCTGACGATCCGATGACGGGCGCCCCGCGCATCTACGATCCGCTCGCTGCCGAAACGGCGATGCTGGATGCGTTGTCGACGCTGATCGTGCGCCATGCCGACGCACTGCCGCGACCCGCGCCGCTCGCAGCGGACGAACCGCGCGTCGATGCGATGCGCGAGTGCCTCGCCGCCGATCTCATGTGCACGGTCACGCTGGACGAAGTCGCACAGGCGGCCGGCCTGTCGCCGTTCCATGCAGCGCGCCTGTTCACCCGCACGACCGGCATGCCACCGCACGCGTGGCGCAACCAGTTGCGCTTGCAGCGCGCGCTGGCGCCGCTGCGCGCGGGCGTGCCCGTCGCCGACGTCGCGGCGGCCAGCGGTTTCGTCGACCAAAGCCACTTCACCCGGCATTTCAAACGCATGTTCGGCGTGCCGCCCGGGCGCTGGCAGGCGAGCTGACGCGCAGCGTCGGGCCCATCGCCGCGATACCACCGGCACCGCTGCATCCCGCAAGCGCAAGAACATACAAGCCGGCACACCCCCTGCCCGCTATCCTCCAGTTCATGGAGGAGCACCCTTTGAATCCCACCCCCGCATCGCCTGCCCGCCGCCCATTGAACGAATGGCTCGACGGTGCGCGCGACACGATCCCGATGATGATCGGCGCCGCCCCGTTCGGCGTGATTTTCGGCACGCTCGTTGGCGGCGGCCCGCTCGCCGCGTGGCATGGTGCGCTGATGTCGCTCGCCGTGTTCGCGGGCTCCGCGCAGTTCATCGCGCTCGGCCTGATCGCGGGCAGCGCGAGCTTCGTCGTCGTGCTCGCGACCACGCTGATCGTGAACCTGCGTCACCTGCTGTACAGCGCAACGCTCGCCCCCTATGTCGCCCACCTGCCGCTGCGCTGGCGTGCGACGCTCGGCGCGCTGATGACCGACGAGGTGTTCGCGGTCGCCTATGCGCACTACCGGCATTTCCCGCCGGGCGCGATCGGCCCCCACTACTTCTTCGGCTCGGGGCTCGCGATGTACCTGAACTGGCAGGTCTGGACGCTCGCGGGGATCGGCTTCGGCGCGGCCTTCCCGGGCCTGCAGTCGCTCGGTCTCGATTTCGCGATGGCGGCGACCTTCATTGCGATCGTCGTCCCGCAACTCGGCACGCTGCGCTATTTCGCGGCGGCCGTGACGGCCGGCACGCTCGCTTACTTCTGGCAGGGCTGGCCGTACAAGCTCGGGCTGCTCGGCGCAGTCGCCGCCGGCGTCGCGATCGGCGTCGCACTCACGCTGCTGCACGAACGCACGCATGCCGGCTCGCGCACGGAGGCTGCATCGTGAGCTACGCGCTGCTGATTCTCGGGATGGCCGTCATCACCTACGCGATCCGCTCGACGCTGTTCCTGTTCGGCGAACGGCTAACCTTCCCGCCGCTCGTGCGGACCGCGCTCGGCTTCGTGCCCGTCACCGTGCTGACCGCGATCATCGTGCCGATGGCCGTCTCGCCGCACGGCGGCACGGCCGAGCTGACCTGGCGCAATCCACAGCTCATCGGCGCGCTCGCTGCCGTGCTCGTGTCGGCCGCCACCCGCCGCCCGCTCGTGACGATCGCGGCGGGGCTCGCGGTGTTCTTTTTCTGGCAAGGGGTCGTGCTGCCCCACTGGCCGCCCGCCTGAGTACACGCTCGGTTGCGCGCGCTCAAGTTTCCGCCCGGCACGCCGATATAGGGAATGAAGACCCGCCACCGGCCTCGGCGCGCACCGGTCAGTCGACGCTGCGCCCGTCCCGGTGCGCCGTGCCGGCCATCGGCTTGCGCGGGCCGCCATCGAGACGATTCATGGGCCAGATCACCCTTTCCCTCAAGGACGACACGCTCGAGTCCCTGCGCAAGGACTACGACGCGTTCGTCCGCGTGTCGCTGAAACTCGACCCGCAGTTCGCGACGCCGTCGTTCGAGGATTTCCTGCGCGCCAAACTGCTCGACAACATGGTGCCGCTGACCGAGCACGCAGTGCAGCGGATGCTGCAAGGCGGTCAGTACGCGTGGGCAAAACGCACGCTCGACAAGGAATTTCCGGACGTCGTCGCGATCCTGATGCGACAGGCCGGCGAATTCGGCTTCGGCTTCGCGTCGCGCTCCGAATGGACCCCCGACGAACTCGCGAAGGCGTGCCGCGATTGGGCAAAAGCGATCGTCGCCGAAGCCCAGGGCGACCCGTCGCTGATCGATCCGCTCGCATCGCAGATCAAGGGGGCGGCGCAAGACATCCAGACGCTCGAGGAACTGATGCAGACGCCTGCGTGGCGGCTCGCGGAATCGCTGCGACAACGAGTCTACGAGGCCAAGCTCGCGTGCGAGATGAGCGTCGGCAGCACCGCGCGCGACAAGCTCGGCGAACTGCGCGGACTGCTGCGGCTCGGGCTCTCGCACGGCTCGTTCCAGAAGCAGGAAGCGCAGCAGATCATGGAGTACCTGCGGCTGCTGAAGCCGGAGATCTTCGTCGAGGAACCGTACGACGTCTTCGCCCGCCTCGCCGCGTGGCTGCGCAGCGTATTCACCCCGGCTGCCGCGCGGCCGGCGCCGGGCCAGGGACAAGGACAAAGCCAACGGCGGCCGTAACGGCACGCCCGATCGCATCGACACAGGGAAGCGGCCCGATTCGCGCAATGCGAACCGGGCCGTTGGATGGCCACCGTCGCGACGCGTCGTCCGGGACGAGCGTCGCGCGGCGTCGGGCACCGCTTACTGCGTGGCGCCCTGGGCCGATGCACCGCCTTCCGCGCCGACCGACGCGCCGCCTTCGGTCGCTTCACCGGCCTTCGCCTTGGCCGAGCCGACATGGCTCTTGGCCGACTTCGCGGCATGCTTCGTGTGCTTCTTGGCCGAATGGACGGCCGACGACGCGGTATCCTTCGCGCCGTCGGCTGCCGCGCCGACCGCATCGGTTGCACCGCCAGCCGCGTTACCCGACGCATTCGCGCCCGCACTGCCCTGCATGCCGGCACCAGCGCCCGCAGCCGGCGTCTGCGCCTGTACGCCGGCACCAGCAGCGCCCTGCACCGCCGTGCCCGTCTGGGCAAATGCGGCCGAAGTGGCGAACGCCGTCAGCGCGGCACCGATCAGCATCGTACGAATCTTGGACATGGCAATTCTCCTCAGGAAGTTGTGAGCCCGAACCGCAGCGATGCGGTCCGGTGCGTCCCCGCCGCAACACGCAGCAGGTACGACAAAAGACCCGCGGCCGGCACGGCCGGTTCGCGAATCTCTCAGACTGTTACCCACCGTTTCATTTACTGACGAATGGCTCACATTCCCTAACATCTGCCTCCGGCGGCCGGCCGCGCTCGCGCGCCGGCCCGCGGTGCCGTATGATGCGAGGCGATTCCTCCCGCGCATTGCGCCCCCTCTTCGTCATGCCCAACCTGGATTTCACGCTGACCGGCGAATACGTCGAGCTGCACAACCTTCTCAAGATCACCGGCCTCGCGGACAGCGGCGGCACCGCGAAGCTGATTGTCGCGTCCGGCGCGGTGAAAGTCGACGGCGCGGTCGAGCTGCGCAAGACCTGCAAGATCCGCGCGGGCCAGGTCGTCCTGCTCGGCGACACGCGCATTGCCGTGCGCGAAGCCTAGGTCCGACGGTTCCCCCTGCCTGCGACATGGCCATCGGCGCGCGCGTTCGACACGGTTCGAATAAAGCCGTAAGCTAGCCGTCTCTCAAAATAAATACATATAGCGCGGGCCCGCACTCGCGCGAGCGCCCATTCCATGTCGCATTCCGGTCTTACGCGGACGGCCGCCGCGCCGCCGTCCCTGTCCAGTCACGCCGCCGATACCGCGCGCCTCGCCGCGCCGCTCGCGATCGCGCAGCTCTCGCAGATGGCGATGAGCGTCACCGATACCGTGCTGCTCGGCTCGCTCGGCCCCGATTCGCTCGCGGCGGGCGGGCTCGGCGCGAACTTCTTCTTCGTCATCGTGACCGTGCTGCAAGGCGTGCTGTCGTCCGTCAGCGTCAGCGTCGCGCATGCGCGCGGCGCCAAGGCCGACGAGCGCGTACCGCACATCTACTGGACCGGCTTCGCGCTGTCCGTACTGCTCGCGATACCGGCCATCATCGCGTTGTCGCTGTCCGAACCGATCCTGCTGATGTTCCACGAGCCGCCATTGCTCGCGCATCACGTCGGCGAATACACCGGCATCCTGCGCTTCGCCGCGCTCGGCAGCCTGATCGGCGTCGGGCTGATGCGCGCATTCCTGCCGGCGATCGGCGCGGCGCGCCGGCTGCTGTGGGTGTCGATCGGCGGCGTCGGCGTCAACGGCGTGCTGAACTACGGGCTGATCCACGGCGCGTTCGGGCTGCCGCGCCTCGGCTTCCTCGGTTCGGCGGTCGCAACGACGATCACGATCTGGCTTACCGCACTCGCGCTGATCTGGCTGCTGCACGGCCGGCAACGCTTCCGTCATTTCGTCACGGCCGCGCGCCCGAAGCTGCCGATGATGGGCGAACTGATCGGCATCGGCTGGCCCGTTGCGATCACGTACGGCGTCGAATCGACGCTGTTCCTCGCGACCGGCCTGACGATCGGCGTGCTCGGCGCGACGTCGCTGGCCGCCCACCAGATCGCGCTAAACGTCGCGTCGGTGGCGTTCATGGTGCCGCTCGCGATCGGCCAGGCCGCCAACGTGCGGGTCGGTTACTGGGTCGGCGCAGGGGCGCCGGTCGCCGCACGGCATGCGGGCTTCGTCGCACTCGGCCTCGGGGTCGCGTTCATGACGCTGTCGGGCATCGTGCTGATCGTCGCGCCGCACGCGATCGTCGGCCTGTACCTGAACCTCGACGATCCGGCCAACGCGGCCACCGTGTCGCTCGCCGCGTCGCTGCTCGGTATCGCCGCGGTGTTCCAGATCGTCGACGGCGCGCAGACCGTTGCGTCGGGTGCACTGCGCGGCCTGAAGGACACGCGCATCCCGATGCTCGCGGCGACCCTCGGCTACTGGGGCATCGGTTTTCCGACCGGCTACTGGTTCGCGTTCCACGTGGGCCTCGGTGCCCGCGGCCTCTGGTGGGGCCTCGCGGCCGGCCTCGCCAGCGTGGCCGTGCTGATGGCATGGCGCTTCCATCTGAAGAGCGCGTCGTTCGTGACGTCGCCGCACTGAGCGCGACAAGACGCGAAATCCGGGCCGGCGCTATGCTAGTCGGCTGAAGACATCAAGACGCCGCGCGAGCGGCGCGACTGCCTCACGATACGTCTGATTACGTCTGATGTCGCGCGACCACGCGCGGCCTTTCCCCTTTCCTGGAGGAGTGGATCATGAACGAAGCAGTTCGGATGGAACGCGATACGTTTGGCGAGATCGCCGTGCCGGCCGACCGGCTCTGGGGCGCGCAGACCGAGCGCTCGCTGCAGAATTTCCGGATCTCGACCGAGAAGCAGTCGCCCGAGCTGATCCACGCGCTCGCGATCGTCAAGCGCGCCGCAGCGGCCGTGAACCAGTCGCTCGGCGTGCTGGCCGACGACAAGGCGCGCGCGATCATCGACGCGGCCGACGAGATCATCGCCGGCAAGCATCCGCGTGAATTCCCGCTCGCCGTGTGGCAGACGGGCTCCGGCACGCAGACCAACATGAACCTCAACGAGGTGATCGCGAACCGTGCGAGCGAACTGATGGGCGGCGAGCGCGGCGAAGCGCGCAAGGTTCATCCGAACGACGACGTGAACCGCGGCCAGTCGTCGAACGACGTGTTCCCGACCGCGATGCACGTCGCGGCCGCTTACGCGATCGTCAACCACCTGCTGCCGGCGCTGCGTACGCTGCGCACGACACTCGACGCAAAATCGAAGGCGTTCGCCGACATCGTGAAGATCGGCCGCACGCACCTGCAGGACGCGACGCCGCTCACGCTCGGCCAGGAGTTTTCCGGCTACGTCGCGCAGCTCGACCAGGGCATCCGTCACGTCGAATCGGCGCTGCCGCACCTGTACGAACTCGCGCTCGGCGGCACGGCGGTCGGCACGGGGCTGAACGCGCATCCGGAGTTCGCGGTGCGCGTCGCCGATGAAATCGGCCGGCTCGCGAAGCTGCCGTTCGTGACGGCGCCGAGCAAGTTCGAGGTCATGGCGGCCGCCGATGCGCTGGTGTTCGCGCACGGCGCGCTGAAGACGGTCGCGGCCGGCCTGATGAAGATCGCGAACGACGTCCGCTGGCTCGCGAGCGGGCCGCGCTGCGGGCTCGGCGAGCTGTCGATTCCCGAGAACGAGCCGGGCAGCTCGATCATGCCGGGCAAGGTGAACCCGACGCAGTCCGAAGCCGTGACGATGCTGTGCTGCCAGGTGTTCGGCAACGACGTCGCGGTCAACGTCGGCGGCGCGAGCGGCAATTTCGAGCTGAACGTGTTCCGGCCGATGATCGCGCACAACGTGCTGCAGTCGGTGCGGCTGCTCGCCGATGGCGCGCAGAGCTTCAACGATCACTGCGCGGTGGGCATCGAGCCGAACCGCTCACGGATCGACCTGCTGCTGAACGAATCGCTGATGCTCGTGACGGCGCTCAATCCGCACATCGGCTACGACAAGTCGGCGCAGATCGCGAAGAAGGCGCACAAGGAAGGCACGACGCTGAAGGCGGCCGCGCTCGCGCTCGGCTACCTGACCGAGGCGGAATTCGATGCGTGGGTACGCCCCGAACAGATGATCGGGTCGCAGTAACGGCAGGACGACGGGCGCGGCGCGATGCGCGGCGCCCGCAGCGGTCAGACCGCGCCCTTCGCGACCTCTTCCGGTTTCATCTCGACGATCTTGTCGAGCGCGGCCCGCACGTCGGCCGCATATTTCGCGAGCACCCTCTGCTCGTCGGTCTCGGGCACGAACGGCGGCACCGGCACCGGGTTGCCGTTCTCGTCGACCGCGACGAACACGACGAGGCAATCGGTCGTCTGGCGCAGCATGCCGCCCTTCGGATCGCCGGCGTGCACGGACACATGGATGTGCATGCTGGTGCGGCCCGTCGCAACGACGCGCGCCTTCAGCTCGACCAGGTTGCCGACCATGATCGGACGCTGGAAACGGATGTTGCCGACGCTGACCGTCACGCAATAGCGGCTCGACCAGACGGCCGCGCACGCATACGCGACCTCGTCGATCCACTTCATCAGCGCGCCGCCATGCACCTTGCCGCCGAAGTTCACGGAGGACGGCTCGGCGAGGAAGCGGAATACGGTTTCGGTGCGGTCGAGGGCGGCCGGTACGGGGGACGGTTGGGACATCTTGTTGGCTCCAGGCGGCAGGGGCGCTGTAATCGGGCCATTATACGTTGCACTGCGGCAACGCGTCGCGGAGCGCCCCGTGTGGCGCGGCTGCCGGGGCTGTTCCCGGCGCGCGCACGGCCGGCACCGGTCAGCGGCGCACCGTGATGCCCTGATCGATCGTGCCGTACATCTCGATGCTGCCACCGCGCTCGCCGGCCGTACCCGCACCGCCCTGCGCGCAGGCCGCGCAAACGAGCGCGGCCGCCAGCAAACAGAAAATCGTCTTCATCGTTGCATCGTGTCACGTGCGGCCGCCCGCTGCGGCCGCTTTCGGCCATTCTACGCGCCCCCCGCAAGCCGCCGCAGCCCGGTTCCGCCGCATCGACGACGCCGGCGCCACTGCATTCGACATTTCAGCCAAAAGCGAAACATCGAATGCGCGCGCCCACTACACTGAAGCTCATCCCGCCTGACGAGACACGACGATGACCGACCAAGACGACCACCACTTCCCGGGCCTGAGCCGCATCGGCTCGCTGATCGCCGACCCCGGGCGCGCCGCGATGCTGTGGGTGCTGATGGACGGCAGCGCGCGACCCGCAGGCGAACTGACGATGATCGCGGGGCTGTCGCCGTCCGCTGCAAGCGCCCACCTCGCGCGCTTGACCGAAGGCGGCCTGCTCGCGCTCGACGTGCGCGGCCGGCACCGCTACTACCGGATCGCATCGGCCGACATCGCGGCCTCGCTCGAGGCACTCGCGAACGTCGCCCGCGCGGCCGCACCGCATCGCCCGGTTCCGGCGCCGTCCCGCACGGTCCCGGCCGAATTGCGCTATGCGCGCACCTGCTACGACCACATGGCCGGCGAACTCGCGGTGCGCATCTTCGACGGGCTCACCGCGCGCGGCTGGCTGCTGGCCGACGGCGATGCGATCGAGACCACCGAACTCGGCACCCAGGCGCTCGCGCAATGGGGCATCGACGTCGCGCAGCAGCGCACGCGCCGGCGCCGCTTCGCGTGCGGCTGCCTCGACTGGAGCGAACGGCGCTCGCATCTCGGCGGCGCACTCGGCGCAGCGCTGCTCGAGAGCTTCTGCGCGCACGGCTGGATCGAGCGCTCCGCACGGCCGCGCGTGCTGCGCGTCACCGTGCCCGGACAGCAGGTTTTCGACGGGTGGCTTACGTCCGCTTGACGCCTGGATTGCGTCTGCACGACAACGGCGCGCGATCGACAGGTTTTGTTACATCGCGTGCCATTCGACTTACAAAACACCGAGCATTGAAACAGGCCGAGCGGATATTGTGAACTCAACGGCACGAATCGACGCGCCGCGATAATGACGAAGACGCTCACCATGGCCACCCTGTTCACGCTCAAGCGAACCGCCCGCTGCACGCTGCTCGCGTTCGTCGCGCTTGCGGCACTGCCCCCCGCATTCGCGCAATCGGCCGGCGCCCCGCCCTATGCGGCCGCGGCACGGCAAGCGGGCGGCGATCCGCCCAGCCGTGTCGCGCGACTCAATTACCTGTCGGGCGCCGTGACGACAGAACCGGCCGGCACCGATACGTGGTCGTATGCCGCCGTGAACCGGCCGCTGACGACCGGCGACCAGCTCTGGAACGATGCCGGTGCACGCTCGGAACTGCACATCGGCTCGAGCGCGGTGCGGCTCGGCGAGTCGACGAGCCTGTCGGTGCTGAATCTCGACGACACGACGACCCAGCTGAAAGTGGGGCTCGGCACCCTATCGACGCACGTGCGCGATCTGCCGGCCGGCGGATCATACGAAATCGACACGCCCAATCTCGCGCTCGGCATCACGGGCCCCGGCGACTATCGCGTCGACGTTGCACCGAACGGTGCGAGCACGACGGTCACGGTACGCAGCGGCAGTGCGACCGTCTACGGCAGCAACGGCCAGTACCCGCTTTCGCCCGGACAGCAGGTCGTGTTCACGGGCACCGACCTGCAGGTCGCGCAGCAATCGGCCGCCCCGGGCCCCGATCCGCTCGACCAGTGGGCCGCCAGCCGCGACGCGGCCGAGGAGCGCTCGGTGTCGGCCCGTTATGTGTCCCGCGACATTCCCGGCTACCAGGATCTCGACGCGAACGGCACGTGGCGCGAAACCCCGAATTACGGCCAGGTATGGGTGCCAAACGACACGCCGGCCGACTGGGCGCCGTATCACGACGGCCACTGGATCTGGCAGGCACCGTGGGGCTGGACTTGGGTCGACGACGCGCCGTGGGGTTTCGCACCGTATCACTACGGCCGCTGGGCATACGTGGACGACAGCTGGGCCTGGGTACCGGGCCCGCTGGTCGTCAGCCAGCCGCCGGTCTATGCGCCGGCACTCGTCGCGTTCGTAGGCGGTGGCGGCGGCCCCGACTGGAGCGTCGCGCTCACGGTGGGCGGCGTCGCCGCGGCCGGTTGCGCGTGGTTCGCGCTCGGCCCGGGCGAACCGTGGCATCCGGGCTGGGGCGGCTGGAGCCCGCACTACTACGACCGCGTGAACCGCAACATCGTGGTGAACAACGTCAACGTGAACAAGACCGTGAACGTGACGAACATCACCAATATCACCAACATCAACAAGACGTATGTGAACTTCCGCGCGCCGCATGCGATCACGGCCGTACCGGCATCCGCGTTCGTGCACGGCCAGCCGGTCGCGCACTTCTCGCAGCACGTCGATCCGCAGCAATGGCGCAACGCGCACGTCATGCCGGGGACACCGGGCATTGCGCCGGTGCGCCAGAGCTTCACGGGCGGGCTGCGCAATGCGAGCTACCGTCCGCCTGCAGCG
>NZ_JAAGPE010000111.1:0-238 GCF_017104605.1 Burkholderia sp. Ac-20384
GAAAAAAAAAAAAAAAAAACACAAAACCTAGCGCGTCAAAATCATTCGCTAACTGATAAAGCATGTATATCGCATCAGACAACCTGTATTATATCTTGTCTCCACTTCCACTCGCCACTTCTCCTGCCACCAGCACTATCGTGAATCTCAAGCATCTCAACAACCTCACACCTCCTTCACTGTGCACCTGCTCATTACCTACCACTACTAAACTACCACACATCACTAACTAACAAAA
>NZ_JAAGPE010000112.1:0-27929 GCF_017104605.1 Burkholderia sp. Ac-20384
TCGCCAGGCCGGCGAGCACGGCCGCCGTGGCCAGCGCGCGCAGCGTTTGCAGGCCGCCTGCATCGCGGCCGTCACATCGAACTCCTTCACTCACGGCGCAATGAACCCCGTCTTGTCGCAGGCGAGCGTCGTGCCCGACTGGTTGCACGACGCGAGCAGCTTGCCGGCCGCCGAGTACGCGTGGAACACCCAGCCGGTCGCCGGGGCGGCGCGGCGTTCCATGATCAGGAAGCCGAAGCTGTTGTTGTGCGACAGCCGCTCGATCACGGCGCCCGGTGCGGGCGTCAGGCCGGCCGGGAACGGGTCGGGCAGCGCGACGTCGAGATTGTCGCCGCCGTTGCCGGACACGATCGTCGCCGGATGCCCGGACGAGAAGTTGATCGCCTGGAAGTCGTGTACGTGCCCGTGCAGCGCGACGTGCACGCCGGGCGGATAGTACGCCTGCGCGTTGAGGCTCGACATCACCGATTGCAGCGCGAGGTTGCCCGGCGCGGGCGTGCTGCCGGCGATCGGCGCGAACGCGAGAATCGGATGGTGGTTCGTGAAGATCGTCGTCGTCATGCCGGCCTTCGACGCGAGCGCGGCGACCGTCTGGAACTGCTTCTGGTAGATGCCGAATTGCGCGTCGGTCGTCTTCAGCGGCGTGCGGCCGACCTTCGCGGTGTCGAACACGATCACCTGCGAGCCGCCGCCGAGCGACACCGCATAGGGTTCCGAATAGTTCGCGTTGTTGTCGTTGGCCGGATCGTCACACGAGCGCGCGGCCGAATACGGGCGCGGATCGAGGAAGCGGAACCAGCCCTGGCCCGCGCGCGCACATTCCTCGTGGTTGCCGCGCACGACGACCCACGGTGCCTTCGCGAGCAGCGGGGCGGCCGGACGGAACAGGTCGGCCTGCCACGTATCCCAGCCATAGCCCCACGGGCTGTCCTTGCAGCCGGCGATGTCCGGCGGGCACGCGTTCTCGCGATAGTGGTAGTCGCCGATGTGCATCACGAGATCGGGCGACAGTTTCGCGACGCTGGCCGCGATCGTGTCGAGCGGCCAGACCGACGCGTCGTTGCACGCCTGCCACGCGTTGTCGGCCTTCTTCATGCGGCAGCCGGTGTCGGCGATGATCGCGATGCGTTGCGGCTGCGCCTTCGGCAGCGGCAGCGTGCGGCCCGCGACGTTTGCCGCCTGCGCGCCGGCCGGCAGCGTCATCTCGCAGACGGACACCGGGAAGCTCGACGGCTTCGAATCGGACGGATCGCTGGCGGTCGGCCGCTGGGCGATGGTCGCGGCGCCCGTGCGCAGCGACATGCGCAACAGCTTGCCGTCGACGGTCAGTTGCGGGCACAGCGGATCGCTGGCCGACGCGGGCGTGTAGTTCGTGATGACGCGCGCGATCGCCTGGTTCGACTCGCCGATCTCGACCCATGCGGCCTGGACGTTGACCGACGCACTCGCCGGGTCGGCCGGCGAATCGATGTGGTTCGAGCACGCGGACAGCGCGGCGAGGGCAACAAGGGGAGCGCAGCGCACGAGCAGCGCGCGCGTGAGGAGTCGTCGCATGAGAGGCACCGTAGGAAAGTCGTCAACGATACGCAACACGAATGTAAGAAATGTGAAAAGAACGGGGGGCGACAGGGGCTTGCACGCTGGCCGGGCGTCGACATTGCAGCGGCAGGTCGCGGCCGGAGGGCCTTGACCTCAAGCCGGCTTGAAGCAGCACAGTGCGAGGCACGATCAACGAACCAGAAGGGGAATCGACGATGGAAACCAGCCGGCCCAATGATGAACAATCCGCGCTATGGAACGGCCCGTCGGGGCGCGCGTGGGTCGATACACAGGCGCCGATCGACCGGATGTTCGAACCGCTGGAGAAGTTGCTCGTGGATGCGGCGGCCCCGTCGTCCGCGTGCAGCGTGCTCGACGTCGGCTGCGGCACGGGCGCCGTCACGCTCGCGATCGCGCGGCGGCTCGGTGCGGACGCGCAATGCACGGGTATCGATATCTCGGCCCGGATGATCGACGCCGCGCAGGCGCGTGCCGAACGCAGCGGCGTTCCCGTCCGCTTCGTGTGCGCGGACGTGCAGACGCACGCGTTCGAGACCGCGAGCGTCGACCTGATCGTGTCGCGCCTCGGCGTGATGTTCTTCGACGATCCGGTTCGGGCTTTTGCGAATCTGCGGCATGCAGCGCGGCCGAATGCGCGGATGCGGTTCGTCGCGTGGCGCGGCGCGGCCGACAATCCGTTCATGACGATCGCCGAGCGGGCCGCCGCGCCGTTGCTGCCGAACCTGCCCGCGCGGCGGCCCGGCGCGCCGGGGCAATTCGCGTTCGGCGACCGGCAGCGGATCGCATCGGTGCTGTCGGACAGCGGCTGGGCGGACATCGCGATCGAGCCGGTCGATCTGGCGTGCGCGCTGCCCGAGCCCGCGCTGGACGACTACATCACGCGGCTGGGCCCGGTCGGGCTCGCGTTGCTGCCGGTGGACGATGCAACGCGGCGACGCGTGGTCGACACGATGCGTGCCGCGTTCGCGCCTTACATCGACGGCGCGGATGTGCGCTTCGACGCAGCATGCTGGCTCGTGACGGCGCGGGCACCGTCCGCATAACGTGTTGCGCTCAAGAAATGGATCACGGAAGGGGCGGCCGGTTCGCCCCGCACGTTGTCGCTCGCGCGGGACGAAGCCGGGCCGCGTGATGCATGCGCGTCAGCGTCGCCGCGCTCGCAGCATCAACCACGCGCAACCGCCAGCGACCAACGCGAGACCGAGCAGGACGGCTTCGACGCCGAGCGCAAACCCGGGCGGCATGTCCCCGGTGTCCGGCATCGGCGACAGGTTGATGCCCATCGCGATGGCGCCGCCGGCGAGCAGCGCCGCGCAGACGATCCAGTAGACCTTGCCGCGCGGCGCCGCGGCCCGGATTCGCCACAGCGCGATGCCGGCGCCGCCAAGGTAGAGCAGGGCGAGCGTGCCGAGCGCGATGACATCGGACGCGCGGCTTTGCAGGAGCCCGGTCATCGTGCGGCTCCGTCGCGCGTAGCAGGTCGCCCCGGCACACCAAAGGCGGGGCTCATTCGGCCTCCGTCGCGTGCCCCGGCGCGCGGCTCAGCAGATGCGTGCGCTTGTCGGCCGCGAGCGACACGTAGCGCTCGTACTGGCGCAGCACGTCGGCAATCACTTCGTCGCCGCGCAGGTATTCGACGTCGTAGCCGAGTCGCCCGTCCTCGAAGAACGTAACGATCCCGTACACGTGGGCCCGTTCCGCTTCCGGCTCGGCCGCCTCGCGCACCAGGAACGCGGCCGCGGATTTCACGGTCACGCGCACGCCGTACACGAAATCGCGGTGGTCGGCGGTCGGCACGGTGAGCCGTACGGCATCGTCGCTGTCGCGCTGCACGTTTGCATCGACGCCGCTCGCGCGCAGCTCGTCGGCGACTTTGCGCAACGCGGGCTCGACCGTCTCGGCGACGAACTGGCGCGCTTCGGCTTCGGTCGTCTGCCGCAGGATGTGGGTCAGGCGGTGGCGCCAGTGCTGGCCGGTCCAGAAGCTCGTCGCGGGCGCGACGTCCTGCGAATAGTGCACGCGGTCGGCCGCGAGCCCGCGCCACAGCCCGTAGCAGAGTGCGATCATGATGATCGCGACCGGCAGCGCGGCGATCAGCGTCATCGCCTGCAACGCGCCGAGCCCGCCTGCGACGAGCAACACCGCGGCCGTCACGCCGAGCAGCGCGGCCCAGAACAGCCGTTGCCACACGGGCGAGTGCGCGTTGCCGCGCGTCGCGATCTGGTCGATCACGAATGCGCCCGAATCGGCGGACGTGACGAAGAACACCGCGATCAGCACGATCGCGACGATCGACAGCAGTTGCGGCATCGGCAGGAAGTCGAAGAAGCGGAACAGCAGTGCGTCGACATTGGTGGCCGTCTGCGCGAGCGCGCCGGCCGCGCCGTGGGTATCGAGCCAGATCGCGCTGTTGCCGAACACGGTCATCCATACGAGGTTGAACGCGGTCGGCACGAGCAGCACGCCGATCACGAACTGGCGAATCGTGCGGCCGCGCGAGATGCGCGCGATGAACATGCCGACGAACGGCGACCACGACACCCACCATGCCCAGTAGAGGATCGTCCAGCCGCCGAACCAGCCTTCCTCGCGCGGCGGTGCGTATGCGTACGTGCGGAACGACAGGTCGACGAGGCTCGACAGGTACTGGCCGATGTTGTCGCCGAGCGCGCGCAGCAGGAAGGCGGTCGGGCCCGCGACGACCACGAACGCGAGCAGCAGGAACGCCAGCAGCAGGTTCAGCTCGGACAGCCGCCGCACGCCCTTGTCGAGGCCGGTTGCGGCCGATACGCCCGCGAGGATCACGACGACCGCGACGAGCCCGATGCGAAACAGGTTGCTGCCGGTGTCCCAGCCGGCGACGGTATGCAGGCCCGCGCTCAGCTGCATCACCCCGTAGCCGAGCGTCGTCGCGATGCCGGCGACCGTGCCGACCAGCGCGAACGCGTCGACCGTGTGGCCGATCCAGCCGTTGATGCGCTCGCGCAGCACCGGATACAGCCCCGAGCGCAGCGTCAGCGGCAGGTTGTAGCGGAAGCCGAAGTAGGCGAGCACGAGCCCCATCAGCCCGTAGATCGCCCACGCGTGGAAGCCCCAATGGAAGAACGTCATCAGCATCGCCTCGCGCGCGGCGGCGGGCGTGCCGGGGTCGACGGTCGGCGGTTTCAGGAAGTGCTGCATCGGCTCGCCGACGCCGAAATACATGAGGCCGATGCCCATGCCGGCTGCGAACAGCATCGCTGTCCACGATACGAAGCTGAATTCGGGTTCGGCATCGTCGGGGCCGAGCCGGATGTTGCCGAAGTCGCTCGCGGCGATCAGCACGAGAAACACGAGGAAGCCGGTGACGGCGAGCACGTAGAACCAGTCGAAGCGCGCGATGACCCATTGCTGGCCGGCGGAGAACAGCGCGCCGGCTTCGCTCGGGCGCAACGCGCACACGACGAGCAGCGCACCGATGACCGCGAGCGCGGGCAGGACGACCTGCGGCTTGAATGTCGTGCGGGGCGAGGGACGGGAATCTGGCATGGCGGGCATCCAGTTGTGGGCGCAACGAGGCGCGACGCCGCCCGGCGCGTACGTCACGCGTCGGACCCTGATACGGCGTGCGTCGAGTGTACCGCGGTGTCAGGACTGCAAGAAGGGGGCATGCAGAAGGGAAAACCTGACGAATTGTAAGGTATTGAGGGGATCGAGAAAACCCGCGGGGTTCGCCCGGCGGGCTGACAGGGCGCTGAAAACGCGGTGGCGGACGTGTATCGGGCGCCCGGACGGCACGCGTGGAGTGCGAGAAATGCGTGTCGTCCGGGGTAAGGGCAAGCGCGCCGAAGGCGCTGCCGCGCGGGTTCAGAACGTGACGGCGATGCCGGCCATGCCGACGAACTGGCCGTGCGTCGTCGACGGCGTGAGCTGCTGCGAATCGCCGACGATCGGTGCCGCGTCGATCACGTGGCCGGCACCTTGTGCTCCGAGCGTCTGCCCGCTCGAATGCGTGTACGCCTGCAGTGCATAGAGCGTCGTGCGCTTCGACAGACTGTACGACTCCTTCAGCGAATACTGCTGGTAGCGGGCCGCACTGTTGACGCCGTTCGCCTTCGACGCGAGCGTGTACGCGAACGCGCCGGCCACCGAGAACACCGGCGTGAAGCGGTACGCGGCGAGCGCGCCGTAGGTGTTGAACACGGCCGTGTCCGTGAACGCGGAGCCGTTGCCGGGCAGGTACTTCACGTTCGAATAGTTGAGACCCACCGTCAGGTCGCCGAGCGTGTAGTTGCCGGCCGCCGCGAGCTGCTCGACGGCCTTCGCGGTGAGGTAGCCCTGGTTCAGCACGGACACCGCGAAGCTGCCCGACGCGGCAGTCGCCGGATTCAGGAAGCCGGCCGACGAGCCCGAGCTGTTGATGCGCAGGTAGCCGGCCGCAACGCCGATCGGACCGTTCGCATAGCGCAGCGCGGCGCTGAACGTGTTGCCCTTGCCGGTCGCGCCTGCAATGCCGCCGAATGCGTACATCGCGCTCGCGGTCAGCCCGGCGAAGGTCGGCGACGTATAGGTGACCGAGTTGTTCACGCGGGTCGTCGTGTCGAGGCCGTCGATGTCGCCCGGATGCGCGCCCGTCGCGCCGGTCAGCCAGCTGCTCGACGCGTACGGGCCGACGAACAGGAAGTAGGGCGTGTACTGGCGGCCGGCGGTCATCGTGCCGTAGTGATCGTTGCGCAGGCCGACGAACGCCTGGCGATTGAAGATCAGGCCGGCGGCGGATTGCGCACCGTTGTTCAGGTTGAAGCCGGATTGCAGGTCGAAGATCGCATGCGTGCCGCCGCCGAGATCCTCGTCGCCGCGCAGACCGAACTTCGACGCGTACAGGTTGCCGTCGCGCATGTAGAGGTTCGAATGGCCCTGCTGGTTGTTCACGTACGCGAGCGAATCGTCGACGACGCCGTACAGCGTCACGCTGCTCTGCGCGTGCGCGGCGGTCGTACCGAGCGACGCGGCCGATAAAATGAGGATTGCATAGCGGTTGACGGGTGCTTTCATTGACGATCTCCAGATCTCTTCATCTTTTCAAAGGGGCGGGAGGCTCGGTCGCCTCCTCTGCGGTGGGCGGCGGGCCGCGTGAACGGCCCGCCTTGCCTCGGTAATGCGGTTCAGCTGTCGAACGCGACAACGAGGCGGCGCCACGTGCCATCCTGCGCATCCTGCTCGACGCGCGCGCCGCGCACGGCGACCGGGCCTTGCAGCGACGCGGGCAACAGGATCTCGACGCGGTCGGCCGGGCGTGCCGGGCGGCCGTCCCAGCGCACCGATACGCCGAGCACGCCCGACGCCTCGCGGCCGGTCTCGATGCGCCACAGCCCGTAGTCGCCGTCGCGCCATGCTTCCGTTTCGCCGTCGTCCTCGACGCATTCGCCGTACGCGACACCGTCCTCGACACGCGGCGCGACGAGGAAGCCGCGCGTGTCGGCACGTGCGCCGAAATGCTGTTCCGCGACGTTCAGCGGCAGCACGCGGCCCTCGCGCAGCAGCATCACCGGCGTGTCGAGCGGCGCGGGCAGCGTCACGCTCGTCCCGCCGTCGAACGACTGCGCGCTTGCGCAGCACATCCAGCGCGCGCCCGACGGCAGGTAGGCGGTGCGTTCCGCCAGGCCGGGATCGACCACCGGCGCGACGAGCAGCGCGTCGCCGAGCATCATGTCGTCACCTTCGTCGTAGCAGCGCGCATCGCCGGGGAAATCGGCGAAGGTCGGCCGCAGCACGGGCTCGTAGCGCGTCGTCGACAGCCACAGCAGGTGATAGAGGTAGGGCAGCAGCCGGTAGCGCTGCTTGATCAGCGACGCGATCTGCGCGGTGATCTCCGGGTACATCCACGGTTCGTTGACGGTGCCGTCGTCGTTCCATGAATGGATGCTGAAGCGCGGCATGAAGATGCCGAACTGCACCCAGCGCAGCAGCAGTTCGGGCGACGGCGCGGGCCCGGAGAAGCCGCCGATGTCATGACCGATGTTCGACACGCCCGACAGCGCGAGCCCGAGGCCCATCTTCAGGTTGTAGCGCAAGGTTTCCCACGACGTGTAGTTGTCGCCGGACCAGGTCTGTACATAGCGCTGCATGCCGGCGCCGCCGGAGCGCGACACGAGGAACGGCCGCTGCGCCGGCGCATGCGCGCGCTGCGCTTCGCGCGACGCGCGCATCATCAGCATCGTCTGCAGCACCTTTGCCTCGCGCGCGGGATACGGCTGGCCGAAGCCGTGCGCGATCGCATCGGGCGACCAGATCTCGTACTCGTTGTTGTCGTTCCAGGTCGACTCGATCCCGTATTCGAGCAGCGCCGACGTGACCTGCTCGCGCCACCAGCGGTACGCGTCAGGCTGCGTGAAGTCGAGATACGCACCGACCTCGTCCCAGAACTGCACCCATGCGGGCTCGCCGGATGCCGAGCGGATCAGCAGCCCACGCTTCGCGGCATCTTCGAATGCGGGATGGTCACGCAGCAGGCACGGCTTGATGTTCGCGCACAGGCGGATGCCGTGGTCGCGGTAATGCTTCACGAAGCCCTTCGCGTCGGGAAACTTGTCGCGGTTCCAGTTGAACACGTAGCGCTTCGCGCCGATCGACGTATAGCCCGACGACAGGTGGAACGAATCGCACAGGATGTCGTGCGTGTCGCACTGCTCGACGAACTGGTTCATCTGCTGCTGCGCGTCCGGCGCATCGGTGTAGCTCATCGTCGAGCCCGAATAGCCGAGCCCCCATTTCGGCGTGCGCGCGGGGCGCCCGGTGAGCCACGTGAAGCGCCGCGCGGCCGCGAGCGGCGTGTCGGGCGACGCGATGAAGTAGTAGTCGAGATCGCCGTGCTCGGCGACGAAATAGCGGTACGGGCCGTGATAGTTGTCGAGCTCGCGGCCCATGTCGAACGAGCAGTCCGACAGCGTGTCGTAGAACAGCCCGAACCCCTGGCAGGCCTCGGGCGACCACGTAATGTAGAACGGGATGTGCTTGTACAGCGGGTCGGTGTGCTTCGCGCTGTAGCCCATCGCGTCGATGTTGCGCATCTCGAAGCGCGCGCCGGTGCGATCGAGGTCGCCCGCGCGTTCGCCGAGGCCGAACACCTTGTCGCCACGCTCGCGGGCGACGTAGTGATACGCACGATCGTCCCACCAGCCGAAGTTGTACGCCTGCGTCGCGCGGTCGGCGAGGGCGACGCGCCACGTGCCGTCCGCGCCGCGCATCGACCACGTGCAATGGCCGCCTTGCCGGCGGATCGCGACGCGGATCTGCGCGGTCTCGATGCACACGCCGTCGTCGTCTTCGACGAGCGTATAGGCGGGCAGTGCGAAGCCGTCGAGGTCGAGGCGGTCGCGCCCGTCGAGCGGCACGTCGTCGAGGCCCGGTGCGATCGACCACGTGCGCGGGTTGCGCGCCGTCGCGTCGGGCAGCACGCGCACCCGCACGATGTCGTCCTCGAGCACGAAGATCTCGACGGTTGCGCCCGCCTCGGACGCGAGCAGCACACGGTTCGCGTGCTGGCCGGCGACGCGGAACACGGGCGGATGAAGAAGCGAAGTCATGAATGCGGTTCCTGGTGAGAGCGAAGGTCAGGCGTGCCGTGCGAGCAGGCGTTCCTGCTTCGACTGCCCGCGGATCAGCACCGCGAGCAGCGTGACGCCGATGAGGTCGAACAGGCCGAGGCATGCGAACAGCGGCGCATAGCCGATCTTGTCGGCGAGCGCGCCGACCAGCAGCGAGAAACCGAGCCCGCCGATCCACGCGGCCATCCCGGCGAAGCCGCTCGCGGTGCCGACTTCCTCGGAATCGAACACGTCGGCCGACAGCGTGTTGACGAGTGCGGAGATCATCTGGTGCGCGAAGCCGCCGACGCAGAACAGCGCGATGGCCGTGTACGGCGACGCCACGAGCCCGATCATCGCGGGCCCGAGCATCAGCACCGCGCCGAGCGCGACGCCGGCAACGCGCGACCACACGAGCGGCAGCTTGAACCGCTTCGCGAGATATGGCGACAGGTAGCCGCCCGCGATGCCGCCGAGGTCGGCCGCGAGAAACGGCATCCACGCGAAGATCGCGATCTGCTTGAGTTCCATGTGGCGCTCGGTCGCGAGATACAGCGGAATCCAGAAGCTGAAGGTCTGCCATGCGGGCTCGGCGAAGAAGCGCGGCAGCGCGATGGCCCAGAAGCGCCGTGCGGTGACGACGTCGCGGATGCGGCGCTTCGACACGGGCGGCATCGTCGCCTGGCCGTCGCGGATCAGCGCGCGCTCCTGCGGCGTGATGCGCGGGTGGTCCGCGGGCGACCGGTATTGCGTGTACCAGAGCGCGGCCCACACGAAGCCGAGCGCGCCGGTGGCCATGAACGCGGCCTGCCAGCCGAACCGCATCGACAGGAACACGACGAGCGGCGGCGCGATCGCGGCGCCGAGCGACGTGCCCGCGTTGAAATAGCCGACCGCGACGGATTTCTCGCGATCGGGAAACCATTCGGCGACAGCCTTCATCCCGGACGGAATCGCGGCGGCTTCGAACAGGCCGAGAAAGCCGCGCAGGATGCCGAGCGACAGCCAGCCCGACGCGAAGCCGTGCGCGACGCCGACAACCGACCAGAGCATCGCGAACAGCGCGAACCCGAGCCGCAGCCCGATCAGGTCGACGACGAAGCCGCACACCGGCTGCATGATCGTGTAACCGATCTGGAATGCGCCGACGATGTACGAATACTGCTGCGTCGAGATCGAAAAGACCTGCTTCAGCTCGGGGGCGAGCACCGCGAGGGAATTCCGTGCGAGGTAGTTGAGGATCGTGCCCAGACATACGAGCACGATGATCCACCAGCGCAACGCCTTGACTGTCTTCACTGCTGTCTCCTGTCGGGCAGGGCCGGCGCGTGACGCCGGCCCGATCCATGACGATCATCCGTTCGGGATGGCTTGTTTCGATTTATTCGTACGATGTCCGATCTTGATGGGCGCCAATTTTCCCGATTCGCGTCGGAATAATGGTGTTCAAGCGAACATTTCGTCGTCTTTGAAGGCTAATGTTATCTGACGACTGATCATTTTCGAACATCCTATGTTCGAATTCGAATCCGGTCAACGTGAAATTGCATTCGAACGAACTTGCTCGGGGTTTTCCCCATGAGCGAGGGCCGGCAGTACACGTGGCGACGTGCGGCGATTCCGCGCCAAAAGCCCACGGGGCGGGGCTGTCCGAGCGTTCGGGCGATCGGCGGGCGCGGACAGGAGCGTGACAACCCTGATGAAAATTTATTTCTTTTCCGGATCGGAGTTGTGTAAATTCATTTTCACTATCCTTGCAATAACCCTTCGCATGACGCCTCTCGTTCCGCACGACGCCAGTCAAGACGAACCCGCGATTGCCGAGCGGATCGCGTCGGCTATGCCGTTGATGACGCCGATCCACCGCCGCATGGGCGAGTTCGTGCTCGCGAACCCGTTTCGCGCGGCGACGATGCGGATCGACGAACTCGCGCAGGCCGTGAACGCGTCGATCGCGACCGCGAACCGCTTCGCGAAGGCGCTCGGTTTCGACGGCTATCCGGCGATGCGCGCGGCGCTGGTGCGTGGCTTCGAGGCGACGCTCGGGCCGGTCGAGCGGCTGCGTTCCGCGCAAGAGCAGGAGCCTGGCGTACGTGGCGCCGTATGGATCGACGCGGTATTCGACCAGGCCGTCGCGAACATCGAGAACACGCGCGCGCAACTGGACGCAGCCGATGTCGAGGCCGCGGTCGAGGCGATCGTCGGCGCGCGTCGCGTGCTGATCCTCGGCGCGGGGTCGAGCGCGTTTCTCACCGGGCTGATGGAGCACGGGCTGTCCGTCTGCCATGACAACGTGCAGTCGCTCGCGTTGCTCGGCGGCCCGTCGCACGCGGCGCGGCGCCTGTATACGGCCGACTCGCGCGATCTCGTGATCGCGCTCGCGTTTCCGCGCTACGTGAAGGACACGATCGAACTCGCCCGTCGTGCGGCCGCGCGCGGTGCACGCGTGCTGGGTATCTCCGACGGCCCGCAATCGCCGCTTGCGCCGATCGCGTCGCTGAACCTGTACGTCAAGGCCGAACGTCGCTTCGCGGCCACGTCGGAAGCGGCCGTGCTCGCGATGATCGAGGCGCTGATCGACGCGGTCGCGCTGCGCACGCACCGGTCCGCGAAATCCGCGGCCGAGATGACCGAATTCCTGCTGCCTTGGCTCATGCAGCCGCAAGCGACGCCACCGGCAGCCAATCCTTCTACTCACCGTCCGAAAAAAACATGACTTCACCCGCGATCGTTGCGATTCACGGCGGCGCAGGCACGATCCTGCGCGATGCGATGGATTCCGATACCGAACGTCAGTACCGTGCCGAACTGACCGCGATCCTGACCGCCGCGCAGCAGGTGCTGGCCGATGGCGGCAGCGCGCTCGACGCCGTCACCGTCGCGGTTCGGATGCTCGAGGACTGTCCGCTGTTCAACGCCGGGCGCGGCGCCGTCTATACGGCCGAGGGCAAGCACGAACTCGACGCGGCGGTGATGGATGGCGCGACGCTCGGCGCCGGCGCGATCTGCTGTGCGACGCGCGTGCGCAATCCCGTGCTGGCCGCGCGGCGCGTGATGGAAGCCAGCGAGCACGTGCTGTTCGCCGGTGAGGGCGCCGATGCGTTCGCGGCGGCGCAGGGGCTCGAACTCGCGGAACCGGGTTACTTCCACACCGACGCGCGTCACGCGCAGTGGGTCAAGGCGCGTGCAGCGGCGGGCGCGATGCTCGACCACGACGCGGCGACGTTCACGTCCGGCGCTTCGCAATCACAGCAGCAACAGCAGCCGCCCGAACCGCTCGATCCGGACCGCAAGCACGGCACGGTCGGTGCGGTTGCATGCGACCAGCATGGCCATATCGCGGCGGCGACGTCGACGGGCGGCATCACGAACAAGCAGCCGGGGCGTGTCGGCGATTCGCCGATCATCGGCGCGGGCTGCTATGCGGACGACGCAACCTGCGCGGTGTCGTCGACGGGCACCGGCGAGATGTTCATCCGGCTCGCGACCGCACATGACGTGGCTGCGCAGATCGCGTATCGCGGCGCGTCGCTCGCCGACGCCGCGCACGACGTCGTGATGAACAAGCTGCCGCGCCTCGCGGGCCGCGGCGGGATCATCGCGGTCGACGCGCAGGGCAACGTCGCGATGCCGTTCAACACCGAAGGGATGTACCGCGGCTACGCGCGCGTCGGTGAAGCGCCGGTGGTCGGCATCTATCGCGACGACGATACGGCCTGAAACCGGACCGCACGAGGAGGAGACCCACGATGACTTCGAGCCGTAACCCGTCCGGCCTGGTGCTGCCCGAGCAGCGCGTGGTGGCCGTCGACGACCTGTCGGTCACGTTCCGCCGCGAAGGCACGACGTTCGACGCGGTGCGCAACGTGTCGTTTCACGTCGATCGCGGCGAGACGCTCGCGATCGTCGGCGAATCGGGCTCGGGCAAGTCGGTGACGTCGCTCGCGCTGATGCGGCTCGTCGAGCACGGCGGCGGCGCGATCACGAACGGCCGGATCGCGTTCCGCCGGCGCGGCGGCGCGCTCGTCGATCTTGCGCAGGCCAGCGGCGCGACGATGCGCGGCATTCGCGGCGCGGACATCGCGATGATTTTCCAGGAGCCGATGACGTCGCTGAACCCGGTGTTTACCGTCGGCGACCAGATCAGCGAGGCGATCGCGCTGCATCAGTCGAAAAGCATGTCGGAAGCGCGCGCGGAAACGCTGCGGCTGCTCGAACTCGTGCGCATCCCGGAGGCGCGCCGCGTGTTCGCGCGCTATCCGCACCAGTTGTCGGGCGGGATGCGGCAGCGCGTGATGATCGCGATGGCGCTGTCGTGCCGGCCGTCGCTGCTGATCGCCGACGAGCCGACGACCGCGCTCGACGTGACGATCCAGGCGCAGATCCTGCAACTCGTGCGCGGGCTGCAGGACGAAATGAACATGGGCGTGATCTTCATCACGCACGACATGGGCGTGGTGGCCGAAGTGGCCGACCGCGTGCTCGTGATGTATCGCGGCGAGAAAGTCGAGGAGGGCGAATCGGATCGCATCTTCGCGGCACCGGAGCATCGCTACACGCGTGCGCTGCTCGCGGCCGTGCCGAAACTCGGCTCGATGCAGGGCACCGATGCGCCCGAGAAATTCCCGCTGCTGAAGGTGGAGGGCGCAAGCGCGGCGGCACCGGCGGCGTCGCCCGCTCCCGCGACAAACGACGATGTACAGCCGCCCGTCGATCAGTCCGCGTCGCCGATCCTGCGCGTAAGCGATCTCGTGACGCGCTTCCCGGTGAAGAGCGGCGTGTTCGGCCGCGTGTCGCAATACGTGCATGCGGTCGAGCGCGTGAGCTTCGAACTGCGCGCGGGCGAGACGCTCGCGCTGGTCGGCGAATCGGGCTGCGGCAAGTCGACCACCGGCCGCTCGCTGCTGCGCCTCGTCGAATCGCAGAGCGGCTCGATCGAGTTCGACGGCCGCGACATCAGTGCGCTGAAAGGCCCGGACCTGCAGGCGCTGCGCCGGAACATCCAGTTCATCTTCCAGGATCCGTTCGCGTCGCTGAACCCGCGCCTGACCGTCGGCTTTTCGATCATGGAGCCGCTGCTCGTGCACGGCGTCGCGAGCGGCCGCGAAGCGCAGGCGCGCGTCGACTGGCTGCTCGACAAGGTCGGCCTGCCGCCCGAGGCCGCGCGCCGCTATCCGCATGAATTTTCGGGCGGCCAGCGCCAGCGGATCGCGATCGCGCGTGCGCTCGCACTGAATCCGAAGGTCGTGATCGCCGACGAGTCGGTGTCGGCACTCGACGTGTCGGTGCAGGCGCAGATCGTCAACCTGATGCTCGACCTGCAGCGCGAGCTTGGCGTCGCGTACCTGTTCATCTCGCACGACATGGCCGTCGTCGAGCGCATCAGCCATCGCGTCGCGGTGATGTATCTCGGCCAGATCGTCGAGATCGGCCCGCGCCGTGCGGTGTTCGAGGCGCCGCAGCACCCGTACACGAAGAAGCTGATGAGTGCGGTGCCGGTGGCCGACCCCGCGCGCCGGCATGCGCCGCGCCAGCTCGCGGCGGACGAAATCCCGAGCCCGATCCGCGCGGTCGGCGACGAGCCGGTCGTCGCGCCACTGGTCGCGGTCGGCCCCGATCATTACGTCGCGACACACCGCGTCGGCGGCGCGTACTGAAGAAATGCATCGCCACGGCGATGCGCGAACTTGCAGGAAGTCGAAACCGAAACGCCCGTGAGGCGTCACCGATTCACCGTTAGGAGCCCAGCAAAATGACCAAGCAGCATCCGTTCCCGATGTTTCGTCCGCGCGCGTGTTTCGTCGCGCTCGCCGGCGCGTTCGCGCTGTCGGCCGCGGTGCCCGCATTCGCGCAGCAGACCGCGGTGATGGCGGTGGATTCGACGTTCACGACGATGGACCCGTACGACGCGAACGACACGGTGTCGCAGGCCGTGGTCAAGTCGTTCTACCAGGGGCTGTTCGGCTTCGACAAGGACATGAAGCTCGTCAACGTGCTGGCAACCGGCTACGACGCGAGCCCGGATGCGAAGGTCTACACGATCAAGCTGCGCCAGGGCGTGAAGTTCCACGACGGCACCGATTTCAATGCGGCGGCCGTGAAGGCGAACTTCGACCGCGTGACCGATCCCGCGAACCACCTGAAGCGCTACAACATGTTCCGCGTGATCGAGAAGACCGAGGTGGTCGATCCGTACACGGTGAAGATCACGCTGCGCGAGCCGTTCTCGGCGCTGATCAACACGCTTGCGCACCCGTCGGCCGTGATGATCTCGCCGGCCGCGCTGAAGAAGTGGGGCCGCGACATCGCGCTGCACCCGGTCGGCACGGGCCCGTTCGAGTTCGTCGAATGGAAGCAGACCGACGACCTGAAGGTGAAGAAGTTCGCCGGCTACTGGAAGAAGGGCTACCCGAAGATCGACGCGATCGACTGGAAGCCGGTGGTCGACAACAACACGCGTGCCGCGCTGATCAAGACGGGCGAAGCCGATTTCGCGTTCCGCATCCCGTTCGAGCAGGCAATCGACCTGAAGGGCAACCCGAAGGTCGACATCGTGGAGCGGCCGTCGATCGTGCAGCGTTACGTGTCGCTGAACATGCTGCAGAAGCCGTTCGACAACCCGAAGGTGCGCCAGGCGCTGAACTATGCAGTGAACAAGGAAGCGCTCGCGAAGGTCGCGTTCTCCGGCTTCGCGACGCCGTCCACCGGTGTGGTGCCGCAGGGTGTCGACTACGCGACGAAGCTGGGCCCGTGGCCGTACGACCCGGCGAAGGCGCGCGCGCTGCTGAAGGAAGCCGGCTATCCGAACGGCTTCGAGACGACGCTGTGGTCCGCGTATAACAACTCGACGTCGCAGAAGGCGATCCAGTTCGTGCAGCAGCAGCTCGCGCAGGTCGGCGTGAAGGTGCAGGTGCAGGCGCTGGAAGCCGGCGAGCGCGTCGCGAAGGTCGAGAGCGCGCCGGACCCGGCGAAGGCGCCGGTGCGGATGTACTACATCGGCTGGTCGTCGTCGACGGGCGAGGCGAACTGGGCGATCGCGCCGCTGCTCGCTGGCGCGTCGGCGCCGCCGAAGCTCGTCAACACCGCGTACTACAAGAACGACACGGTCGACGGCGATCTGGCGAAGGCGCTGGAGACGGTCGATCGCGCGAAGAAGACCGACCTCTACGCCGATGCACAGAAGCAGATCTGGACCGATGCACCGTGGATCTTCCTCGTGCAGGAGAAGATCGTGTATGCGCGCAGCAAGCGGCTGCAGGGCGCGTACGTGATGCCGGACGGCTCGTTCAACTTCGACGAAATCTCGCTGAAATGACAGTGGTGATGACGGCGGCTCGTCCGCCATGCGGTGCCGGCGGCGCGAGCCGCCGGCACGCTGATTCGATCGGTGCCCCATGCTGAATTTTCTCGTCAAACGCCTGTTCGGCCTGCTGCCCACGCTCGCGATCGTCGCGGTGCTGGTGTTCCTGTTCGTCCACCTGCTGCCGGGCGATCCGGCGCGGCTCGCGGCCGGGCCCGAAGCCGACGACGCGACGGTCGCGCTCGTGCGCGCCGATCTCGGACTCGACCGCCCGCTGCCCGCGCAGTTCGCGAACTTCTTCACGAAAATCGCGCACGGCGATTTCGGCATATCGACACGCAGCAAGCGGCCGGTCTCGACCGAGATCGGCGAGCGCTTCATGCCGACGCTGATGCTGACGCTCGTCAGCATGGTGTGGGCGACGGCGTTCGGGATGGCGATCGGGATTGCGTCGGCAGTGTGGCGCAACCGCTGGCCGGACCGCCTCGGCATGACGCTCGCGGTGTCGGGCATCTCGTTTCCCGCGTTCGCGCTCGGCATGCTGCTGATGGAAATCTTCTCGGTGAAGCTCGGCTGGCTGCCGGTCGTGCCGGACGGCTCGTGGAAGAGCTACGTGCTGCCGTCGCTGACGCTCGGCGCCGCGGTCGCGGCCGTGATGGCGCGCTTCACGCGCGCGTCGTTCGTCGAGGTGCTGAACGAGGATTTCGTGCGTACCGCACGCGCGAAGGGCGTGCGCGAGCCGATGGTGGTGCTCAAGCACTGCCTGCGCAACGCGATGATCCCGGTCGTCACGATGATGGGGCTGCAGTTCGGCTTCCTGCTCGGCGGCTCGATCGTCGTCGAGGTCGTGTTCAACTGGCCGGGGCTCGGGCGCCTGCTCGTCGATGCGGTGACGATGCGCGACTACCCCGTGATCCAGGCGATCGTGTTGCTGTTTTCGCTTGAGTTCATCCTGATCAACCTGACCGTCGACGTGCTGTACGCGGTCATCAACCCGACCATCCGGTTCAAGTGAGGCGCGTATGAACGCGACAGTCCAGACCGCGGCGCCGGCCGCACCGACCGCGATCCGCACGCCGTGGCGCGAATTCTGGCGCAAGTTCCGCAAGCAGACCGTCGCGCTCGTCGCGGGCGGCTTCGTGCTGGCGCTTGTCGTGCTGGCGTTCGTCGGCCCGCACATCGTGCCGTTCGATCCGGAGAATTATTTCGACTACGACGCGCTGAACGCGGCGCCGTCGGCCGTGCACTGGTTCGGCGTCGATTCGCTCGGCCGCGACATCTTCAGCCGGATCATCGCGGGCACGCGCATCTCGCTTGCGGCCGGCTTCTTCTCGGTCGCGCTCGGCGCGGTGATCGGCACGTTCTTCGGGCTGCTCGCCGGCTACTACGAAGGCTGGTGGGATCGCATCACGATGCGCGTTGCCGACGTGCTGTTCGCGTTCCCGGGCATCCTGCTCGCGATCGGCGTGGTCGCGATCCTCGGCAACGGGATGATCAACGTGATCTGCGCGGTCGCGATCTTCAGCATCCCGGCGTTCGCGCGGCTCGTGCGTGGCAACACGCTGATGCTCAAGCACATGACCTACGTCGAGGCCGCGCGCAGCATCGGCGCGTCGGACTGGACGATCATCATGCGGCACATCCTGCCGGGTACCGTGTCGTCGGTCGTCGTCTACTTCACGATGCGGATCGGCACGTCGATCATCACGGCCGCGAGCCTGTCGTTCCTCGGGCTCGGCGCGCAGCCGCCGACGCCGGAGTGGGGCGCGATGCTCAACGAGGCGCGCGCGGACATGGTGACGGCGCCGCACATCGCGATCTTTCCGAGCCTCGCGATCTTCCTGACCGTGCTTGCGTTCAACCTGCTCGGCGACGGGCTGCGCGACGCGCTCGATCCGAAGCTGGAGCGCCGCTGATGCGCATCGCACCCATGTGGACGGCAACGCTGCCGGCCGGGCCGCGCGGCACGATCGCCGACGTGCCGGGCGTGACGGTCGGCCATTGCACGCTCGATGCGGGCAACGTGCAAACGGGCGTGACCGTCGTGAAGCCGCATCCGGGCGACGTGTACCGCAGCAAGGTGCCGGCGGGGGCTGCCGTGATCAACGGCTTCGGCAAGAGCGTCGGGCTCGTGCAGGTCGACGAGCTCGGCACGCTCGATACGCCGATCGCGCTGACCAATACGTTCGGCGTCGGCGCGGTCGCGCAGGCGCAGATTCGCGCGGCGATCGCGGCGAATCCGCAGGTCGGCCGCGACTGGTCGACCGTCAACCCGCTCGTGTTCGAGTGCAACGACGGCTATCTGAACGATATCCAGGCGTTCGCGGTCACGGCCGCGCATTACGACGACGCGTGCCGCGCGGCATCGCGTGACGTCGCACGCGGCGCGGTGGGCGCCGGGCGCGGGATGTCGAGCTTTGACCTGAAGGGCGGGATTGGCTCCGCGTCGCGCGTTGCCGTCGCAGCCGACCGGCCCTATACGGTCGGTGCGCTCGTGCTCGCGAATTTCGGCCGGCTGCCGATGCTGACGCTCGGCGGCGTGCCGGTCGGGCAGATCGTCGCGCAACGGCGCGCGGCGGAGGCCGCGCATGCGGCACCGCCCGAGCAGGGCTCGATCATCCTGTTGCTGGCTACCGACGCGCCGCTCGATGCACGGCAACTGTCGCGGCTCGCGCGCCGTGCGGGCGCGGGGCTGGCACGCACGGGCTCGGTCTACGGGCACGGCAGCGGCGACATCGCGCTCGCATTCTCCACCGCATACACGATCGCGCACGACGCATCGACCATCGCGCTGCCGGCCCTCGTCGCCGATGCGGCGCTCGATCCGCTGTTCATGGCCGCGGCCGAAAGTGTCGAGCACGCGATTGCCGACGCGCTGCTGCAGGCCGTGACGGTGGCCGGGCGCGACGGCCACGTGCGGCAATCGCTGCGCGACGCGGTGCCCGATCTCGATCGCCTGTTCAACGAAGGCCACGAAGGACGTCTTACCCAGTCATGAAGATCCTGATTTCGACCGACATCGAAGGTGTCGCCGGCGTATTCGCCACCGAGCAGACGCGCGCCGGCAATCCGGAATACGAGCGTGCGCGCCGCTGGATGACCGCCGAGGCGAACGCGGCGATCGAAGGCGCGTTCATGGGCGGCGCGCAGGCCGTGTGGGTCAACGATTCGCACGGCGGCTTCCGCAACCTGCTGCCCGACGGGCTCGATGCGCGTGCGCGCGTCGTGCTCGGCAAGCCGCGCACGCTCGGGATGATGACGGGCCTCGAACAGCAGCCCGACCTCGTGTTCATGATCGGCTATCACGCGAAGTCGCAGACACGCGGCATCCTTGCGCACACGATCAACAGCTTCGCGTTCACGCAGGTGTGGCTGAATGGCGTCGAGCTTGGCGAAGCCGGGCTGTACGGTGCGTTGGCGCGGGAATACGGTGCGCACGTCGCGCTGGCCACGGGCGACGACGTGTTCGCCGAGGAGACCCGGCCACTGTTTCCGGATGCGCATTTCGAGACGGTCAAGACGGCCGGCGGCGCATCGAGCGGCGATACGCTCACGCCCGCCGCGTCATGTGCGCGGATCGCAACGGCTGCGCGCGAAGCGGTTTCGCACGCACTGTCGGCAGGCGTGCGCGCCGGTGCCCATCGGCCCGCGCCGGCCACTTGCACGCTGCGCGTGCAGACGGCGGCGCTGGCCGACCTGTTCTGCGTGCTGCCGTCGCTGGAGCGCGTCGATGCGGTAACGCTGCGCTTCGACGGGCCTTCGGTCGAGCATGTGGTGCGCACGCTGAACAGCTTGTCGGCGATGTCGTTCATGTTGCGGTGATGCGCGTTGCCACCATGCTGCTTGCGCGCCGCGCGTCGTCAGTGGGTGCCGACCGGGTTAGCCGTCACGGCGAGCAGGAACGCTTCCATCGCCGCGACCAGCGCGAGCGGCGTCTCGTTCATCGGATAGTGGCCCGCATTGCGCAGCACGTCGACGGTGGCGAGCGGATAACGCTGCAGGTAGGTGCGGGCCATCAGTGCCGCGTCGAACGCCGGATCGTGCTCGCCGATCAGCACTTTCACCGGATGGATGCCGGCGATCTCGTCGCTGAAATCCGTATCGGCCCATGCGCGGAAGTACGCGCCGAACGCCGGCGGCGACGAACGGGCTGCCGAATACGCCGCTTTCCACTCGATCCAGGCGGCGGGCAGCCGGCCGCCGGTGCTGCGATCGATGATGGTCCGGCGATCGGCGACGTGGTCCGCGGCGCGCGCGAATAGCGCGCGTTTCTCCGCGTCGAACGGCAGGCCGCCGCACGGCACGGGCGTGATCGGTACCAGAGCGCGCACCCGCCTGGGTGCGATGACGGCGATTCTCTCGGCCGCCATCGCGCCCATCGAGTGGCCGACGACGCTGAAGGTCGCGAAACCGAGCGTGTCGGCCAGTGCAAGTGCGTCGGCGGCGATCTCGTCGATCGTGTAGTGGCCCGCTGCGTCGCGCATGCGGCCGTAACCGCGGTAGTCCATGAAGACATAGCTGAAGTGTTCACGCGACAGCCACGCTTCGACGGGTTCGAACGCGTGAGCGTCGCCGAACCAGCCGGGTAGTACAAGAACAGGGTGGGGGCCATCCCCCACGCGATGAAACGTATTCGGCATGTCCGCTCCGATGCAGTGGTAATCCGGCCGATCAGGCCGACGGGTCCTGCGGCCGTCAGGTCGCGCAAGGGTGGAGCGGATCGTAGATCACGCGAAGGAGACCCGCCTTCGATATCGGGTCATTGATGATGGAATTCGGGCCGTGAGAAATACGCTGCTAGATCCCTACGAAAACATTCCCAGGAGCGTGGTCGTGACCGCGAACGACTATGCGGCGGGCACGACGTTTCCGGAGCACGCGCACGGGCGCGGGCAATTCGCGTTCGCGTCGCGCGGCACGATCAGCGTGTCGACGCCGCACGGGCGCTGGCTGGTGCCGCCGCAGCGCGCGTGCTGGGTGCCGGCCGGCGTGCGGCACGAAATGACGATGACCGGGCCGGTCACGATGCTCAACACGTTCGTGTCCGGCGACGCCGCGCAGGAGGCGGGCTTGCCCGAACAGTGCGGTGTCTATGGCGTGTCTGCGCTGCTGCGCCAACTGATCGACGATGCGATCGACCTGCCGGCGCTGTACGACGTCGACGGGCGCGCGGGCAAGCTGATGGCGTTGCTGGTCGCGGAAATCGCGACGATGCCGCGCCTGTCGCTGCATGCGCCGCTGCCGGCCGACGCCCGGCTGGCGAAGGTGTGCCGGCACCTGCTCGCGTCGCCGTCGATCGCGGCCGATCTCGACCAGGTGGCCGCCGACGCGGGCGTGAGCCGCCGCACGTTCACGCGGCAGTTTCGCGCGCAGACAGGCGTGAGCTTTGCCGCATGGCGCCAGCAGGTGTGTATGCTCGCGGCGATCGCGCGCCTGAGCGACGGACAGCCGGTGACGCGCGTCGCGCTCGATCTCGGGTACGCGAGCGCCAGCGCGTTCACGTCGGCATTTCGCCGCATTCTGGGCGATACGCCGAGCCGCTATCTGGAGATTCGGCGCTAGCCGGAAGGAATCGGCGCACGCCACTCCGGTGCGCCGGTTGCCGCAAAAAAATACGCGCCTGCCAATTTCGGTCAGACGCGTTTAAAGGCACTCGGTCAGAAAAAAATGCGCGCGCAGCCCGCCGCGCGGTGTCGCGTATTACATGCGTAATTGTTGCCGATTTGGATTCAATCGCGTTGGTGCGTTGCGGATAACGAAGAATACGCCGCATAACGCGCAAACGATATCCTGCTGGATCGACGAGTTATGTGCAGTCGCAGCATGCGTTTCAATCGAGCGTTCGATTCAGGAGACGGAGGCATGTGACAACGGGTATGGGCACCGTGATCCGGCGCGATGCGCCGCAGCATCGAATGATGGCGACGGCGCACGAAAAACGCCGCGCGGTGCGATGCCTGTTGGTATCGCGCCACGCGGCGTCGGGGTAGCGGGCGGAGCCGGCGTATGCCGGCTCGCGCGTCACACGTCGAAGAACACGGTTTCGTCCGGCCCCTGCATGCGGATGTCGAAACGGTAGACGACCGGACGGCCCGGCTGCGCGTCGCGTTTCGCGACGAGCGTCGCGCGGCGTTCGGCCGGCACCGCGTTCAGCACGGGGTCGGCTGCGTTGGCGGCGGCTTCGTCGTCGAAGTACACGCGCGTGAACGCGTGGGTGAGGATCCCGCGCATCATCACGGTCACGTTGATGTGCGGCGCTTCGTCGGCGGCGAGGCGGCCCGGCTTCACCGTCTCGACGACGAAGCGCTGCTGCGCATCGGTGCCGGTGCCGACTCGCGCGAAGCCCGTGAAGCCGGATTTCGCGATGTCGTCGCGCGACGCGGGGTAGCGGCCCGCGCCGTCCACCTGCGTGAATTCGAGCACCGCGTCGCCGACGACGTTGCCGTCACCGTCGAACACCTGGCCGACCAGCAGCACGTGCTCGCCTTCGGCGTGCGCCGCGGCGATCGTCGGCGTGAACAGGCTTTTCAGGTCGTAATCGTATTGCTGCGGGCACAGGCCGTATGCGAAGTACGGGCCGACCGTCTGCGAAGGGGTTTGCTTCAGCGTCGTCATGGTTCAGCGCTCCATCGGGGTAGCGTCGCGGCCGCGCAGCACGATGTCGAATTCGTAGCCGAGCGCATAGCCTTCTTCGGTGAGGTCCATCGAGAAGCGCGAGATCAGGCGGTCACGCGCGGCTTCGGGCGTGCCCTGGAAGATCGGGTCGTACGCGAGCAGCGGGTCGCCGGGGAAGTACATCTGCGTGACGAGACGCGAGCCGAAGTAATCGCCGAACAGCGAGAAATGGATGTGATTCGGGCGCCATGCGTTCGGATGGTTGCCCCACGGGTACGCGCCAGGCTTGATCGTCAGGAAGCGGTAGCGACCTTCGTCGTCGGTCAGGCAACGGCCGGCGCCGAGGAAGTTCGGGTCGAGCGGCGCGTCGTGCTGGTCGATCTTGTGCACGTAGCGGCCGGCCGCGTTCGCCTGCCACACCTCGACAAGCGTGTTGCGCACGGGCTTGCCGCCTTCGTCGAGCACGCGGCCGGTGACGATCATGCGCTCGCCGAGCGGTTCGCCGTTCTTCACGGCATTCTTCGTCAGGTCATGGTCGAGCGCGCCGAGATCTTCTGCGCCGTAGACGGGCGCGTACTGGTCGCGAAGCTTCTCCTTCAGCGGGATCAGCGGGCGCGTCGGGCCGCGCTTCACGGACGAACGGTATTCGGGGTGGACATAGGCCGGATGCGACGGCCAGTCGCGCGGCGTGAGGATCGTGGGGGAATCCATCGGGCGTCTCCTGATAGGTATTTCGCGAAGGGGATGGCACGACTTTAGCCAATCCGGAAAGTTATGCAAAATGACCTTTTTTCGCGAATCGCATAACTGTTCGTTATGTTTGACGCACCAATGAAAATTCCGCCGGACAGGATGCCTGTCCGGCGGAAAAAGCGATCGGGCTTCGCGTCGTCGGTGACGACCCCGTGCACGGCCCTCCAGCCAGCCCGTCGCTGCTTTTTTGTGTTGTCGTTCTTGTTGTTATCCGGTCTCCCTGAGCGCCTGTTATGACTGGCGGCCGGGATCGAACACGATCCCGTCGAATTCGAGTGACAGCGTGCCGCTGCGCAGCAGTGCGGCCGGTGTCGCGTCCCGGTCGGCCCCGAGCACGTCGCTCACGTAGTCGGCGCAGAACCCGCGCCGCGTCCGCACGTTGAAACGGTTGCCGAGCAGCGCGTCGATCCGCCGTTCAGCCGTTGAATGAATCTGGCGCTGCGCATCGGTGGTCGGTGCCGCGACGCGACGGGCGAGCGCGATGCGTCCGCCGTCGGTCCGGGCGACGAAGCGCGACAGCGGCGTCAGCTTCGTCCACGCAAACGCGGCTTCGGCGATCAAGGGCTCGTCGCCCGACGTATCGACGACGATGCCGAAGCGATTGGCCCAGGTACCCGTCGAGTTCGTCGCGCCTGCTGCATCGCGCGGTGCATTCGCCGGTACGCGGATGAACACGAGATCCCCGACGTGCGCGCTGGCGGCCAGCGTGCGGACCGTGGCGAGCGGCATCGTGCGATCGGTGTCGCGGGCATCGCGCGGGGCGGTGCGATGCGATTCGTAGGCAGCGGTTTCGGTTCGGGTGGTCATTTCGGCTCCGTCGTTCAGTGACAGCACGGAGCGGATTATGCAGACAAGTATCCGAAAGTGTTCATCTGCATGCGCAGGTAGCCTAATATCTGACCTTGAGCATCATTTTTCGATACCAAAATGACCGAAACCGCCCAACTGATCGAAATGCTGAAGCGCCAGCTGAAGGCGCAGGGCATGACCTACCGCGACGTCGCGCGTGCGCTCGACGTTTCCGAGACCAGCGTGAAGCGGCTGTTCGCCAGCGGCCGTTTTACGCTGGAGCGCGTTGTCGAGATCGCTCAGCTGCTCGGCTATACGCTGGCCGAGCTCGTGCAGGAGGCGTCCGCATCGGCGCCGAGGCTGCACGTGCTCACCGAGCAGCAGGAGGCACTGCTCGTGTCGGACGACAAACTGCTGCTCGTCGCCGTCTGCGCAATCAACTACTGGACCGTGCAGGACATCGTGTCGGCCTATCAGGTGACGAAGGCCGAGTGCGTGAAATATCTGCTGATGCTCGACCGGATGAACGTCGTCGCGCTGTTGCCGGGCGACCGGATTCGCGTGCGCGTCGCGCGCGATTTCGACTGGCTGCCGGGCGGGCCGATCCGCCGGTACTTCCATGCGCACGCGCTTGGCGATTTCCTCGACAGCCGCTTCGACGGGGAAGGCGAGACGATGACGTTCTCGCAGGGGATGCTGACGGAGGCTGCCTCCGCGGAGCTCGAACTGGAGCTGCGCCGGCTGCGCAGCAAGGCGGCCGCGCTGCATGCGGAATCGTCGTCCGCACCGCTCGCGCAAAAGCATGGCACCAGCTTGCTGATCGCGAAGCGGATGTGGGAGCCGGCCGGTTTCCAGGCACTGCGGCGTCATGCGTGACGCATCGTCGAGTGCTTGGGGCTATCCGGAAAGTTATGCAAAATGGCATTTCATCGCCAATCGCATAACCACCCGTTATGAATAACCGTATCGCCGACGGCCGCGTCAAGTTCCGGCACTTGCAGTGTTTTCTCGCGGTCGCCCAGTTGGGCGGCGTGCAGAAGGCGGCCGAGAGCCTGTCGATCACGCAGCCGGCTGTTTCGAAGACGATCGCCGAGCTGGAGGCAATCCTCGGCGTGAAGCTGTTCGAGCGCGGCCGGCAGGGCGCGCAGCCGACTCGCGAGGCGCAATTGTTCATGCCGCATGCGAACGCGTGCGTTTTGGCGCTGCGGCAAGGGGTCGGGCTGCTCGCGCGCGAAGGCGGGGCTGCCGCGGCGACGCTGGAAATCGGGATGCTGCCGACCGTCGCGGCATCGCTCGCGCCCGCGTTGATGAAGGCGCTCGCTGAGCGCTGGCCGCGCGTCGTCGTGCGGATCGCGACGGCCGCGAACGCCGATCTGCTCGAGCGCCTGAAGTCCGGTGCGATCGAGTGCGCGATCGGGCGGCTGTCGGAGCCGGAGCGGATGATCGGGCTCGCGTTCGAGCAGTTGTACAACGAGCCGCTCGTCGCCGTCGTGCGCGCCGAGCATCCGCTGCTCTCGAGCGCGGCGCCGGCGGCCGAGCTTGCGCGCTATCCGGTCGTGCTGCCGCCATTCGGCACGCTGATCCGCCAGTCGGCCGAGCAGCTGCTCGGCGCTTGCGGCGTGCCGCCGCTGGATTCGTTCATCGAGGTGTTGTCGGTATCGGTCGCGCGGGCGCTGGCGCTCGAAAACGACGCGGTCTGGTTCGTGCCGCTCTATGCGGCCGAATACGACCTGTCGGCCGGGTCGCTGGCACGCCTGCCGTTGCCGTCGGCCGGCACCGACGAGCCGGTCGGGCTCGTGCTGCGCACGGATGCGCAGCCGTCGCCGGTCGCGCGAACGCTGATCGACGCCGTGCGCGACATCGCGCGGTCGCGGTTCGGGGAGACGCGTGAGCGCGGGATGTCACGTGCGGCGCGCAAGCCGGTTCGTCGCGACGATTGACCCGGCGGCCCGAGCGGCAAGCGCGGCCGGCCCCGTTCCCCGTTACTGACTGGATTGGCCATCCGGTCAGTAGCTGACCTCGTGGTGCTTGGCGTATCGTACCGATTTTGGTACGATTGGTGTCAGGACGATGACGAGACAGCAGATTCAGGTCACGCTCGGCGTGCGGTTCTTCCAGACGGCTCGTGGCAACGAGCCCGTGCGCGAATGGCTGAAGGCGCTCGGGCAAGCGGAGCGAAGGGCGATCGGCGAAGAGATCAAGACCGTTCAACTCGGCTGGCCGCTCGGCATGCCGCTGGTCCGGAAGATGGCGCAGGATCTGTGGGAGATTCGTGTCGTGCTGCCGGGGCGGAGCGCCCGCGTGCTGTTTACGGTCGTCGGCGACACGATGGTCTTGCTGCACGGCTTCTTCAAGCAGTCGCGGTCCACGCCGTCGGACGATCTCGATGTCACCGTCGCGCGCCTGAAAGCGCTGATGCGCGCCATCTGAATTCCCCGGTTGTGCCGGAACGCACCGTCTTCGACGGTCAGGCCGCCGGCAACGCCATGCACTGGAGTACCCATGACGACCACGAACAATCCGCATATCGGCAGCGATTTCGATACCTTCCTCGAGGAGGACGGCAATCTCGAAGCGGCCACCGCCACCGCGATCAAGCGGGTGATCGCCTGGCAGATCGGGCAGGAAATGAAGGCGCAGCACATCACGAAAACCGCAATGGCCGCACGGATGAAAACCAGCCGCGCCGCGCTCAACCGTCTGCTTGACGAAACCGACACGAGCCTCACGCTGGCGACGCTCGCGAGCGCCGCCGCCGCGCTCGGCAAACGGCTCAGCTTCGAGCTGGTGCCCGCCTGACGGGCGCGAAGAACCGGCGGGCGGCCGAGGCCGCGCTTCTACGCGTGATGCGCGCGGCGGAGTGGCCGGCGATCCGGCCAGCGGTTCGGCTATCGGTTCGATCATGATCGGCCCGTGCGTCTCCAGCGGGCAGGTATCGGCCCGCGCGCACCTGCCGGGTCACTGACGCGGCCCGGCCACCTGCAGATAGAGCAGCGCACCGCCCGCGAGCAGCAAAGGGCACAGGATGTACCAGCCGGTCGTCAGGAACAGCCCGGCGACCGCGACCAGCGAAATCCATGCACAACGGTAAGCGATGCCGCCGCGCGGCAGCAGTTTCAGCGCGGCGGCCGCGCCGAGCCCGTACACCATCACGAAGCATCCGGACGTGACGAGCACGAGCGGCTTCGGCCCGACGTCCGACAGCGTCGTCGCCGCCAGTGCGACCACGGCGAGCAGGGCGATTACGCCGAGGCTGCGGCGCGGGACGCCGCCGACCTGGCTGCCTTGCGCGAGCCACGCGGGCAACGCGCCGTCGCACCCGAGCGCCGCCCCGAGCTTCGCAGCGC
>NZ_JAAGPE010000113.1:0-240 GCF_017104605.1 Burkholderia sp. Ac-20384
TTTAGGTGCGATAGTATGGTAGGTAAGAGAAAGTTGCAGAGACGGTGAAGAGGTGAGAGTAGTAGTTGACAAGAACATATCGATATAGGTGAGATACGAAGTGATGCAATATATGGCGAAAAAAAGCTTAGAATGAATGAGATAAAAGATGGTTGTTATCGGGGTCGTTACATATTTACAGTAAGTCAAGAGATATAAGATCTATTTTAGTGTCAGAAAATTTTTTTTTTTTTAATGAGC
>NZ_JAAGPE010000114.1:0-27804 GCF_017104605.1 Burkholderia sp. Ac-20384
TTAATCTCGCGGCGGTCGCCGCACTGCAGTTGCGTGGCTCTGGCATCGCGATCGCGCACCAGTTGCTGCTGTATCCGGTCGTCGATTGCGCGACCGAGCATCCGTCGTACGAAACGCTCGGCAACGGCTATTTCCTGACGGCGGACATGATGCGCTGGTTCAAGCACCACTATTTCGACGACGGTGCCGACCGCGCGTCGCCGCTTGCGAGCCCGCTCGCCGCGCCGGACGTCGCGGGCGCGGCGCCAGCAACGATCGTCAGCGCCGAATTCGATCCGCTGCGCGACGAGGCCGAAGCGTATGCGCTGCGTCTCGCGCAGGCCGGCACGCCGGTGACGCTCGTGCGCTGGCCTGGGCAGCTTCACGGTTTCGCGAGCATGCTCGGCGCCGTCGATGCGGCCGACCGCGTGCTGACCTTCGGCGCCGATGCGCTGCGCCGCGCGTTCGACGCGACGGAGGCACCATGACGCTCGCCGGCACGCTGGAGATCGTCGACGAGCTGCGGGCGGGCCGGATGGTCCTGCTCGTCGATGAAGAGGATCGCGAGAACGAAGGCGATCTCGTGATCGCGGCCGATCACGTGACGCCCGACGCGATCAATTTCATGGCGCGCTTCGGGCGCGGGCTGATCTGCCTGACGCTGACCGCCGAGCGCTGCGAGCAGCTGAAGCTACCGCCGATGGCCGATCACAACGGTACGCCTTTCGGTACCGCGTTCACCGTCAGCATCGAGGCGGCCGAAGGCGTGACCACCGGCATTTCGGCGGCCGATCGCGCGCATACGATCCGTGCGGCGGTGCGGGCCGGCGCCCGCCCGGACGATCTCGTGCAGCCCGGCCACGTGTTCCCGATCGCAGCACGCCCGGGCGGCGTGCTCGTGCGTGCGGGGCACACCGAGGCCGGCTGCGATCTCGCGGCGCTCGCCGGGCTCACGCCCGCGTCGGTGATCTGCGAGGTGATGAACGACGACGGCACGATGGCGCGGCTACCCGAGCTGAAGGTGTTCGCCGCGCAGCACGGGCTGAAGATCGGCACGATCGCCGACCTGATCCATTACCGGCGCGAGCACGAATCGCTCGTCGAACGTGTCGGCGAGCGGCCGCTGCATACGCCGTGGGGACGATTCCGCGCGATCGAGTATCGCGACACCGTGCACGGCGCACCGCATCTCGCGCTCGTGCGCGGCGAGCCCGATCCGTCGACGCCCGTGCTGACGCGTGTGCACGAATGCCATTCGTTGCTCGACCTGCTCGATGCGGAGCCGTCCGCGCATTCGTGGCCGCTGCACGCCGCGCTGCAACGGATCGACGCGGCCGGCTGCGGGGTCGCGGTGCTGCTCGACTGCGACATGCGCGGCGACCCGATGCGGGCGCCGGCCAGCCATGCGCGCCGCGACGGGCGCGTGACGGGAATCGGCTCGCAGATCCTGCGCGAGCTCGGCGTGCGGCGGCTGAACGTGCTGTCGAGCCCGTTCCGGCTGCCTGCGCTGTCGGGACACGACCTGGAGATCATGGCGTTCATTCCGCTGGGCGACGACGATCCGGAAAGCGCGCGGGGTGCGCTCGCGAGCCCGCTGTGGGTGGCGTGAAGCGTTGACGCGAGATGGCCGGCGGGTTTTTCGCTTGACAGGCGATCGTTTGTTTTTGCTGGATACAGTCTCTGGTTTGTATTTTGACAATACATGCCATAGACTGTATTTTTCGATTACAAACGATCGCCTGTTATTCTGCGGAGCGCCCAATGGCCTTTCCTGTCCAGACCCTGACCCAGCTGCGTCCGATACTCGTCGGCTTCCGGAAAGCCGCGGGCCTCACGCAGGCGCAATTGGCCGCCCGCCTGGGCGTCACGCAGCAATCCTACGCGCAGCTCGAGGCCAACCCGTCGGCTGTCAGCATCGAGCGGCTCTTCAAGGTGCTGAACACGCTCGGCGTTCACATGACGCTCGCCCTGGGCAAACAGGACGTGTCGGCGGCATCGGCCGATCCGGCTCCCGCGCCCGATGCCGCACCGGCGGTGCGCAAACCGGCCGCGGGCAAACGCAAGCAGGATACGGCGCGCGGCACCACGCCGGCCCAGAATCCAGCCAAACCCGCAACCGGCGCCAAGCGCAAGCGGCCCGCGACCACAACACCCGGCAAGCCACGGGTTTCGAAGCGGGAGGACTGGTGACGATGGCCACGCGTGCTCGCCACGACCGGCTCGACCTGTGGATGAACGGCATTCCGGTCGGCTACTGGGAAGTCCGGCGCGGCGTCGAGCGTCTCGTCTACCTGCCGACGTGGCTCGACGATCCACAGGGGCGGCCGCTGTCGCTCTCGCTGCCCTTCACGCCCGGGAACCAGCCGCACCAGGGCACGATCGTCGCCGATTACTTCGACAACCTGCTGCCGGACAGCGAGCCGATCCGCCGCCGCATCGCCCAGCGTTACCGGCTTCGATCGACGGCGCCGTTCGAACTGCTCGCGTCGATCGGCCGCGATTGCGTCGGCGCGGTCCAGATGCTGCCGCCCGGCGAAACGCCCGTCGATCTCGAGTCGATCGACGGCACGGCGCTCGATGACGCGGCCGTTGCCGACGTGCTGCGCCACGCGACTGCCGCGCCGCTGCCCGGCCGCGCGGAGCCGGAAGGCGACCTGCGCCTGTCGATTGCCGGTGCGCAGGAAAAGACCGCGTTGCTGCGCCAGGGAAACCGCTGGCTGCGGCCGTCCGGCAGCACGCCGACGACGCACATCTTCAAGCTGCCGCTCGGGCGCGTCGGAAACATGCAGGCCGACATGCGGACGTCCGTCGAAAACGAATGGCTGTGCTCGAAGCTCGTCGCCGCATACGGTTTGCCGGTCGCACCGTGCGAGATCGGCCGGTTCGACGACCAGAAGGCGCTGATCGTCGAGCGCTTCGACCGGCGTCCGTCGCGCGACCGCACGTGGATCCTGCGGTTGCCGCAGGAGGACATGTGCCAGGCGACCGGCACGCCCTCCGGCGCGAAATACGAATCCGACGGCGGCCCCGGCATCGAGACGATCATGGGCATCCTCGCGAATTCGGCCGACGCCGCACCCGACCGGATGAATTTCTTCGTCGCGCAGCTCGTGTTCTGGGTGCTGGCGGCGATCGACGGCCACGCAAAGAACTTCAGCATCGCGCACCTGCCCGGCAACACGTACCGCAGCACACCGCTGTACGACGTGCTGTCCGCGCATCCGATCATTGGCACGCGCCGCAACCAGCTTCCGCCGCGCCGCGCGCGGCTCGCGATGGCCGTGTGCGGGAAGAACCGGCACTACGTGATCGGCGAGATCCAGCCGCGCCACTGGATCGCGCAGGGCCGGCGTGTCGGCTTGAGCGAAGATGACGTGCGCGCTGCGATGGCGGCCGTCGTCGCACGCACGGAACCCGCGATCGCCGAAGCGGCCGTGCAGATTCCGGCGGATTTTCCGGCGGACGTGGCGGACGCCATCTTCGACGGCATGCGTCGGCAGGCGCGCAAGCTGGGCGCGGCCGGGTAGTCTCGGCCGTCGTCGCTCGCGGCGACACGCTACGCTCCGGCGGCGAAGCGCCGGCAATGCTCCAGATACCCCGCTTCGTGGCTGCTCACGAGCTGGACGATGCTGTTCCACAGCCACATCGGCGCATCGATCGTCTTCGCACGATTGCGGCCGAGCTCGGTGCGCCACGCGATGCGTGTCGGCTTGTCCATCTGGCGCGCGTGAGCGGCGCCGACCACCGCACCGAGATAGCGTGCGACTTCGCGCGCATCGTCCTCGGCGAGCAGATCGATGTCGAGCTTCAGGTCCTGCGGCAACAGTTCCCGGATCACGACCGCGCGATCGAGCAGGCGCGCGGCCCGCATCCGTTCACCGAGGGCCGGCGACAGATGCCGCGCGCCTTCCACGACACGCTCGGCGTTGTCGCGCGGCATCGCGGCCGTTTCGTCGCGCGGTGCGGCGGCCGTCACGCCTTCCTTGATGTCCATCAGGCACAGGTCGTCGCCGTCGCTCACGTCGCCGTCGATGTCGAGCAGCACCGCGTAGCGCAGCCGTCCAAGCGAACTGCAGCCCTTCACCCAATACGCCGCGTCGAGCACGTCGACCTTGCCCGCGTCGTTGCGGCCCTTGAGGCTCGTGGCGAGCGTCGCGATCGCATCGTCGCCGAACAGCTTGCCGATCGCACGGGATTCCTTCGCACTCAACGGCCAGAAGCGGCCGCCAAGCGGAATCGTCGGCGCGAGCCCGTCGATCCGTTCGACAGCGAGTTGCCGCCACGAGCGGCGCATGGCCTGCTTCATCACGAGGTGCACCGGTTCGGGGCGTTCGGGCAGCTTCGCGTTGCGACTGCCGAATGCCGACGCATAACCGGCCGTCATCGCCTCCATCATGTGCACGATCGTCAGGCCCGCCAGTGCGGACCCGCGCGCGGCCGTCGCAAGCGAAAGCCCGAGGCGGATCAGATCGTGAACGGGATTGCCGACGACCGTCTGGTCGAGATCCCGGATCTGCACGTCGACCTTTCCTTCGCTGTTCGCGACCGGGCCGAGGTTGCCGGTATGGCAATCGCCGCAGATCCAGATGGACGGCCCGTGCGGCAGTGCGCTGCCGTTGGTTTCGACGAGCCATTCGTAGAACCGCGCCGTATTGCCGCGCACGTACGCGTGAGGTGATCGCGCCATCTTCCGGCGGCGCAGCTCGGTCAGGATCGCCTGGCGCCCGGCGGGTTTCGGCATGCGCTTCTGCTTCGGCTGCGACTGGCTGCTCATGCGGTTCTCCGGAGGTGCTTGTCGTGTGCGGCATGCCGCTTCGTCACCATGCCATCGATCGATGCATTCGTGCAAATGGGCAGCGTCGCCGATACCCGAACGCCAAGGGGGGGCCGTCTCATGCTTCATTCGGCAGGATCGGGCCATCCACCTGGACGATGCGCGGCGGTGCAGGTTGCGCACAATGATCGCCGAGCCCATTCTCGACGCCCACCCGACATGGAACCCACCGAACTGTCCCCCGCGTTCAGCCCGCTGCAGATCGGCCCGCTGATGCTGCGCAACCGCCTGATCAAGTCCGCCACCAACGAGGGCATGACGCCGAACGGCGTGCCGTCGCGCGCGCTCGTGCGCTTTCACGAACGCATCGCCGAAGGCGGCGCCGCGCTGACGACCGTCGCATACTGCGCGATCAGCGACGACGGCCGCACGTTCGTCGACCAGGCACGGCTCGACGTGCCGACGGTGCGCCAGTTCCGCGCGCTGACCGACGCCGTCCATCGCCACGGCGGTGCGGCATCGGCGCAGATCACGCACGGCGGCTGCTTCACGTTCCTGCCTTCGCTGTCGACCAGACGGCCGTTGAGCGCCTCGGGCGGCTTCAACAAGGTCGGCGTGATGAGCGGCCGCTTCCTGAAGCAGGCGATGACGCACGACCAGATGTCGACCATCGCCGATGAATTTGCTCAGGCCGCACGCCATGCGCGCGACGCCGGCTTCGATGCCGTCGAGATCCACATGGGACACGGCTATCTGCTCAGCCAGTTCCTGTCGCCGCTGTATAACCGACGCCGCGATGCGTACGGCGGCGACGCGGCACGGCGTGCCACGTTCCCGGTCGAGGTGCTGCGTCGCGTGCTCGATGCGGTGGGCCGCGATCTCGCCGTCGTCTGCAAGATCGGCGTGACCGAAGGCGTGCGCGGCGGTGGTACGGCCGACGACGCTTGCGAAATCGCGCGGCGGCTCGAAGCCGAAGGCGCCCACCTGCTCGTGCTCAGCGGCGGGATGAACGTCGAATCGGTGTGGCAACTGTTCGGCAGCCCGTTGCCCGGCGAGGCGCGCGCGAATGCCGACAACGCGATCGTGCGCACCGCGATGGCGCTGCAGAAGCTCACCGAGCCGAAGATGGGCGCGTTTCGCGAGATGTATTTCCTCGAGCACTCGAAGAAGGTGCGCGCGGCCGTCAGGATGCCGCTCGCTTACCTCGGCGGCGTGCGTTCACGCGAGAACGTCGAGCTGGCGATGCGCGAAGGGTTCGACGCGGTCGCGCTCGCACGCGCGCTCGTGTTCGAGCCGGACTTCGTCAACGGGCTGCGCGACGGCCGGCTCGCGCAGTCGGGCTGCACGTCGTGCAACCGCTGTGTCGTGTCGATGTACACGCCGGGCGGCACCGCGTGCGTGCTGCGCGAGCCGAACGACCCCGCGCCGAACCGCGTGCCGGCCGCCGGCGCGTGAGGCTCGACGTGTAACGCGGTGACGCCCGATGTCTGACACGGGCCTCGCCGTCGCTCAGCCGGCGTCGCGCGCGCGGGCGAGCGCCGCGAGATTCCCTTCCCCGAACCCGTGGTGCCCCTTGCGCTGCACGACTTCGAAGAAGATCTCGCCGGGCCGGCGCTTGACGAAGGTCTGGAAGAACAGGCGCGGCACGCCGTCGCTGCCGATCTCGCCGTCGACCAGCACCGCGCGACGGCGCAGCGCATCGAGATCGACACCGTGCCCCGGCAACCGCGCGTCGACGTCGTCGTAATAGCGGGCCGGCGGCTCGATGAATTCGACGCCATTCGCACGCAGCGCATCGACGCAGGACAGGATGTCGTCGGTGGCCAGCGCGACGTGCTGCACCCCTTCGCCCGGATGGTCGGGCAGATACGCGTGCATCAGCTCGGTGCGGCGCGTGCCTTCCTCATAGACCGGAATCCGCACCGCGCCGCACGGCGACACCATCACACGCGATTCCTCGGACACATGCCAGTGCGCGTCGATTTCGTGGATTTCGCGAAAATGCAGCAGGTCGTGGTAGAAATCCAGCCACTCCTGCATGCGCCCCGCGCCGACGGTCTGCGTGAAATGATCGACCTGCTGCAGCCCGACGCCCACGCAGTCGAGATCGGTATGCGCGGTCGCGATGTCGATCGGCCGGAAATCGATGTCGAAGATGGAAATATCGCCGACGCCGCCGCGCTGGCCGTCACGCCCGCGCCAGCGGTCGACGAAATAAAGGTGCGAATCGCCGATGCCCTGGATCGCCGGAATCTTCAATTCGCCGACGCCGACCTTCTCGCCTTCGAACGCCCACGCGCCGAGCTCGATCGCCCGCTCGAACGCGCGCCGGGCGCTCGCCACGCGCAGCCCGATCGCGCAGACGCCCATCCCGTATTCCTCCGCGTAGCGCGCGGCGAACGAATCGGGCTCGGCATTGATCAGGAAATGCATCTGCCCTTGCCGGTACAGCGTGACGTTCTTGCTGACATGCCGCGCGATCGCCTTGAACCCGAGCTGCTCGAAGCGCTGCGCGAGCGCCTCCGGCACGGGCGCCGCGAATTCGACGAATTCGAGGCCGGCCATCCCGAGCGGATTGGCAGCCGGATCGGCAACGGGCGGCGTATCGCTGGACAGGGGGTGGGAATTGCCGGGCATTCCAGTCTCCGGGGGCATGCGTCGATGGGGATGGCGCCCGTCGCGTGCGGCATGCGCGGCCAGGGTGGCGAGCGCGCATCCGCCCCGAACGGGCGAGTTATCAATGCTGCAGATTTTAACCAGTTCGTTCACGGCGGCACACCCTGGCCAAACGGGATATCGTCACGCCGCCTAGTGCAAACCCGGAAAGCGTTCGATAATCGCACGGACTTGAACGATAATCGCGCACTCTGTCCGATTGGCCAATTGCCGTCATGCGGCGCGCGCCCTATTCTCCGTTCACTCATCGACTTCAATGCAGCATCGGACGCGGCGCCGCCACGATTCCTCGATGCGCCGTGCCAGGAGACACCGCCATGACCCCAACCTTCGACACCCTCGACGCCGCCGCCAGTGCCCGCATACGCAGCCAGGCCCGCAAGGCCGCGATCGGCAGCTTCGTCGGCGCCGTTGTCGACTGGTACGACTTCCTGCTGTACGGGATCGTCGCCGCGCTGGTATTCAATTCCGAGTTTTTCCCGAAAGTCAGCCCGACGATGGGCACGCTCGCCGCGTTCGCGACCTTCGGCGTCGGCTTCCTGTTCCGGCCGCTCGGCGGCGTCGTGTTCGGCCACTACGGCGACCGGCTCGGCCGCAAGCGGATGCTGGTGCTGACCGTGATGCTGATGGGGCTGTCGACGGTCGCGATCGGCCTGCTGCCGGCGTTCTCGACGATCGGCTGGTGGGCGCCCGTGCTGCTGGTGCTGATGCGCGCGATCCAGGGTTTCGCGGTCGGCGGCGAATGGGGCGGCGCGGCGCTGATGGCCGTCGAAAGCGCGCCGAAGCAGAAGAAGGCTTTCTACAGCAGCGGCGTGCAGGTCGGCTACGGTGTCGGCCTCGTGCTGGCCACGGGCATCGTGTCGATCCTGAGCCACACGCTCGGCGAGGCCGCATTCAAGTCGTGGGGCTGGCGCCTGCCGTTCGTGTTCAGCATCGTGCTCGTGCTGATCGGGCTGTGGGTGCGCAAGAACATGGACGAATCGCAGGAGTTCGTCGAGAAGGTCGAGCACGGCAACCGCAAGCTGCGCCTGCCGGTACTGGAAGCGCTCACGCGCCATCCGAAGGCATTCCTGCTGATCATCGCGCTGCGCCTCGCCGAACTGTTCACGATGTATATCGTCACCGCGTTCGCGCTCAGCTATTCGACGACCAACCTCGGCATGTCGCGCGACCTGTTCCTGAACATCGGCCTGCTGGTGGGTGCCGTGAGCTGCGTGACGATCCCGTGTTTCGCGTGGCTGGCCGACCGCTACGGCCTGCGCCGCATCTACCTGATCGGCGCGCTGATCGGCGTCGCGTCCGCGGTGCCGTTCTTCATCGCGCTGGAGGCACGGTCGATCGCGTGGATCGTGATCTTCTCGATCCTGCTTGCCAATGCCGCACACGACATGGTCGTGAGCGTCCAGCAGCCGCTGTTCACCGAGTTGTTCGGCGCCGAATACCGCTACAGCGGCGCGGGCGTCGGCTACCAGTTCGCGAGCGTGGTCGGCGGCGGGTTCACGCCGTTCATCGCGGTCGGCCTCGTCAGCGTGGCCGGCGGCTCGTGGCACCTCGTCGCCGGTTATCTCGCGGTGGGCTGCCTGATTTCGCTGGTGGTCGCCGCGCGGATGCGGGCGGCGCAGTAACAACCTGACCGGATGGCCGGCCCGCCCCGCGGCCGGCCATCATGCATTGCTCGACGGCGACCGGCAACGGCGCCACTGCGTCGAGTGCGTGCGCGCGACGTCAAACACTGTCAGTTACACGCCGCGATTCCCCCTTTTCCCCTCTGAACATTCCACGCCGCCCGCCGACCAATGGCATCATATGGGCCTACGTCAGTCACCGATACGCCCCCATATCATGTCGAATCTCATCGTCCACGGCGGCACTCCGCTGCGCGGGGACATCAAGCCGTCCGCGAACAAGAACGCCGTCCTGCCGATTCTGTGCGCCACCCTGTTGACCGATCAGCCGCTGCGCCTCATCGGCGTGCCGGATATCACCGACGTGCGCAAGATCCTCGACATCTTCCGCACGCTCGGCAGCGACGTGTCGGTCGACTTCACGACGGGCCTGCTCGAACTCCACCATCGCAACACGAAATTCGATCCGGCCGTCCATCGGCTGCCGGAAGCGATGCGCTCGTCGATCATGCTGATCCCGCCGCTGCTCGCGCGCTTTGGTGTCGCGCGCCTCGAGAACGACGTGAAGGGCTGCACGCTCGGCGTGCGCGAGATCGATCCGCACGTCGAAGTGTTCGAGCGCTTCGGCGCGCACATCGAGCGCACGCCCGATTCGCTGATCGTCCGCACCGACGGCCCGCTGACGGCCAACGATCACTGGCTCGACTACGCGTCGGTGACGACCACCGAGAACTTCGCGCTGTGCGCGACGACCGCGAACGGCACGTCGACGCTGATGAACGCCGCGTCCGAGCCGCACGTGCAGGAGTTCTGCCAGTTCCTCGCGATGATCGGTGTCGCGATCGAGGGCATCGGCACGTCGCGGCTGTGCGTGACGAGCGGCCAAAAGCTCGGCGGCGGCGAGTTCCGCTTCGCCGAGGATTTCCACGAGATCGCGACGTTCCTCGCGCTCGGCGCGATCACGGGCGGCGACATCACGGTGCGCAACTCGTCGCCCGAGCACTTCCCGCTGATCGACCGCACGTTCGCGAAATTCGGCGTCAACGTCACGCACCGCGACGGCTGGTCGCGCGCGGAACGCGACGGCCCGCTGCGCGTGCGCCGGCCGTTCACGCAGAACATCCTCACCAAGGTCGAAGCCGCGCCGTGGCCGTACCTGCCGGTCGACCTGCTGCCGATCTTCATCGCGCTCGGCGTGCGCGCGGAAGGCAGCGCGATGTTCTGGAACAAGGTCTACGACGGTGCGCTCGGCTGGTCCGGCGAACTGTCGAAGTTCGGCGCGCACGTGCTGCTGTCCGATCCGCACCGGCTGATCACGTTCGGCGGGCTGCAACTGACGCCGGCGCGCGTCGAGAGCCCGTACATCATCCGCGTCGCGATCGCGCTGCTGATGGTGGCCGCGAGCATCGAGGGCCGCTCGGAAATCATGAACGCGCTGCCGATCCGTCGCGCGCACCCGCACTTCGTCGAGAACCTGCGCTCGGTCGGCGCGAACGTCGAGTGGACGAGCAGCGAGTAAGACCCTGACGGTACGGCGCCGGTCATCCGGGCGCCGTACCGTCCTCCGCACACGGTCGGCGGCTGCGCCGGCCGCCTCCTCCCGCGTTACTCGCCTCCCCCGCAGTCGACATCGCCGCCGCCCATGTGGTCGAACCCGTAGAGCATCACGGCCGTCATGCCGCGCGCAGGGTTGCTCGGGCGCTTCGCGAGGCTTTTGTCGAGCGGGGCCGACGGATACTGGACACTCGTGTCCATCAGGTTGCTCGGCTCCGACCGCAACTCCGCTTCGGTCAGCGTGCTCCCCTCCGTGCGTGGCAGTCCGAACGCCTTGCGCACGTCCGCTTCGTTCCACGTCCCCTTCAGCGTGACGGTGACCAGTTGCAGCCGGCCCTGCTCCCAGTCCAGATCGACCTTCGTCGCGAGCGGATGCACGCTGGCCGCGAGCCGGTCGGGGAACGCCGGGCCTTCGTAGTACGCCTGCGTGTTCTTGCACGCGTCGCCGGTGTTCCGGTACTTCTTCAACGCGCAATTGAAGCGCTTGTCACGGTAGCCGAAGGTCGTTTCGACGTAGCAGCCGAATTTCGGCGACGTCATGCGCGGCCACGCACGCACGTCGACAGTCGGCTTCGGGAGCGGCGTGCCGGACGAAGGATTCGCCGCGGCAAGCAGCGGCACGGCCGTGACAAGCACGGCCAACACGGATTCGCGAATTTTCATTGTTCTGTTCCAGTCGAGGCGGCGATTCTAGCGCGGCTTCGCCAGAGAAATCGTCCCTGCAATGCGGCGGAACAGCCGCAAGACTCTCGGCATGTATTCCGCATCAGGCGCGCACGTCCGGCTGATCCGATCGTTCGCCGTATCGCCGGTTGTCGTCGACGGTCACGTTCCGGGCTCGGGGCACACGTCCAGCGTCGAATCGTACAAGCCCCGGCTGAGCGTCGCGGCAGAGCCGATCTGCGCGATAATCGCCCATTCGCGTGCGATTACCGCGCACTTAGCCCCCTTCCGACGATGAAAAAGCCCGAACTCGACCGACGCGACTGGATTGCCGGCCTCGAAAAAGGCCTGGCGATCCTCGAGGCGTTCGACAGCCAGCATGCGCGCATGACGCCCACCCAGGCCGCCGCGCGCACCGGCCTCACCCGCACGGCCGCGCGACGCTACCTGCTGACGCTCGAATCGCTCGGCTACGTGTACACCGACGGCAAGCTGTACGGCCTCACGCCGCGCGTGTTGCGGGTCGGCTGGTCGTACTTCGATTCGGCGCGCCTGCCGCGCACGGTCCAGCCCTATCTGCAGCAATTGAGCGCATCGCTGAACGAGTCGGCGTACGTGAGCGTGCTCGACGGCTGGGAACTCGTGTTCATCGCGCGCAACGGCGTGTCGCGCGTGATGACGACCGGCTTCGTGCTCGGCGCGCGCGTGCCGGCGCCGCTCACGTCGCCGGGCGTGGTGCTGCTCGCCCATCATCCCGATCGCGAAGCCGTGCGCGCTTGGCTCGACGATACCGAACTGCCGCCGTTCACGCCGCACACGATCACCAACAAGGCCCGCCTGCTCGAACAGGTCGACCAGGCGCGCGACGCCGGTTTCGCGGCGATCGAGCAGCAATTGCAGGTCGGCGTGCGCGGGATCGCGGTGCCGTTGAAGAACCGTCACGGTGAAGTGGTTGCCGCGCTGAGCACGAACATGCCGATCGGCGCGGAGACGACCGACGCGGCCGTGCGGCGCGTCCTGCCGCACCTGCAGGAAGCCGCGCTCGCGATGCTGAATGTGCTGTAGCGGCAGCACCCACCCAGGCCGCGTCCACGGCCGCCCGATTTCGCTACGCGACGGATGACACCCACTTGCCGGAATCGGCCGTCTGCCGGCAGCGCTTCTTCCGTCTCACCCGATTCGCCACCACCGCGGCAGCAGATCGCGCACTTCGCGCCGCCGGTAACGGTCGTCGATCAGGTGCACGACGCCTTCGTCGTGCTCGGTGCGGATCACGCGCCCGGCCGCCTGCACGACCTTCTGCAAGCCCGGATACAGGTACATGTAGTCGTAGCCGTTGCCGAAGCGCGCGTCCATCGCGCGCCGCATCTGCTCGTTGACGTCGTTGACCTGCGGCAGCCCGAGCGTCGCGATGAACGCGCCGATCAGCCGCTCGCCCACCAGGTCCACGCCTTCCGAAAATGCCCCGCCCAGCACCGCGAAGCCGACGCCGCGCCCGCCCGCTTCGAAGCGTGCAAGAAACGCGTCGCGCTCGCTTTCGGCCATGCCGGGCGCCTGCGCCCACACGGGCACGTCCGGATGCCGTGTCTGCATCAGCGCGACCACGCGCCCCAGGTAGTCGAAGCTGCTCAGGAAGCCGAGGTAGTTGCCGGGCCGCGTCGCGTATTGCGCGGCGATTAGGTCGACGATCGGTTCGAGCGAACGGTCGCGGTCGCGCCAGCGCGTCGACACGTGGCTCGCGACGCGTACCGTCAGTTGCTCGGCGCGGAACGGCCCGTCGACGTCGAGCCAGCCGGTGTCCTCCGGCAACCCGAGCGTGTCGCGGTAGAAATGAAACGGGCTCAGCGTGCCCGAGAACAGCACGGTCGCGCACGCGGCTTCGTAGCGCGGCGCGAGAAAGCCGGCCGGAATCACGTTGCGCACGCACAGCGTCGACTGGACGCGTCGCCGGCGGCCGGCCGACGCGACGCCGTCGAGCGCCGGCTGGCGCGGCATCGGTTCGCCCTGCAGCGTTGCGTCGAAGATCGACGCGCTGTCGAATGCTTCGGCAAGCACGCCGAACTGGATCGCCTCGAAATGAAACCGCAGCAGTGCGTCGCCGTTCGCGCGCGGCGCGTCGGCCAGGTGTTCGCCGATCGTTGCAACGAGGTTCTGCACGGCCGACACGATCGGGCCCGGTATCTCCGGATACGCGGCATAGCGCTCGGCCTGCGCGCGGCTGACCGTGCCCCAGGCGCGGGCGAGCCGGTCGAACGCCTTGCGCAGCGCCGCGGGCGCAGCCTCCCGGGCCGCCGCGAAGGCGAACGGATCGAGCGACGCGCTGTACATCTTGCGCGCGCGATCGAGCAGGTTGTGCGCTTCGTCGACGAGCACGCCGACACGCCACTGGTTCTGCTGCGCGAGCGTGTGCAGCATCGCGCTGCCGTCGTAGTAGTAGTTGTAGTCGCCGATCACCATGTCGGACCAGCGCGCGAGCTCTTGCGACAGGTAGTACGGACAGACGTCGTGCGCGAGCGCAGCCGCACGCACCGTGTCGCGGTCGAGCAGCCCGGCCTCGATCGCCGCATCGCGCGCGGCCGGCAGCCGGTCGTAGAAACCTTTCGCCAGCGGGCACGATTCGCCGTGGCACGCGCTGTCCGGATGCTCGCACGCCTTGTCGCGCGCGACGAGTTCCAGCACGCGCAGCGGCAGCGCGGGCGTGCCGGCGCCGAGCGTCGTCGCCGCTTCGAGCGCGAGTGCGCGGCCGGGCGTTTTCGCGGTCAGGAAGTACACGTGGTCGAGTTCGCCCTCGCCGCAGGCCTTCAGCAGCGGAAACACGGTGCCGACCGTCTTGCCGATGCCGGTCGGCGCCTGCGCCATCAGGCAGCGCTCGTCGCGTGCCGCGCGATAGACGGCCACCGCCAGCTCGCGCTGGCCGCTGCGGAACTGCCCGTGCGGAAACGCGAGCGCGCGCAGCGCTGCATCGCGCGCCGTGCGGTGGGCCGTCTCGCGCTCCGCCCAGCCGACGAAGCACGCGCACTGCTCGGCGAAGAACGTCGCGAGTTCGGCCGCTCCCAGCGTTTGCGTCAGCACCGTCTCGCGCTCGGACACGATGTCGAAATAGACGAGCGCGACGTCGATTTCCTGGAAGCCGCGCGCGTCGCACATCAGGTGCGCGTAGACCTTCGCCTGCGCCCAGTGCAGCGCGCGGTGGTTGTCGGGCATCGCATCGAGGCTGCCGCGATAGGTCTTGATCTCCTCCAGGCGATTCGCCACCGGGTCGTAGCCGTCCGCGCGGCCGCGCACCGTGAGCGTGCCCCAGGTGCCTGTGAGCGCGATCTCGGTTTCGTAACGTGCGCCACGGTTCGACGTAACCGCACCGTGGCCGGCGATGCCTTCGAGCGCGGTCGGCGCGGGCGTGAAGCGCAGGTCGAGATCGCCGCGTCGCGCGGTGAACTCGCACATCGCCCGCACCGCGACGACGTAGCTCATGCCGACAGTCCCGCCGCTTCGGCGTGCGCGACGCCCTCACCGGCCCACTCGACATCGATCACGCGCACCGGGATGCCGTGCGCGACGCAGTACGCGAGCCAGCGCGTCTGGTTGTCCTGCAGGCGGTCGCCGGGGCCTTTCACCTCGACGAGTTCGTAGCGGCGCTCGCCGGGCCAGAAGCGGACGAGATCGGGCAGCCCCGACCGGTTGCTGCGGATATCCGCGAGCAGGCGCGTGAACCACAGCCGCAAATGCTCGGGCGGCAGGCACTCGAGCGCCTCGTCGAGCAATTCGTCGCTCAGCACGCCCCAGAACACGAACGGCGATTGCAGCCCCGCCTTCGTCGCGAAATGCCGGCGGATCGTGTCGCGATACGCGCCCGAATCGAGTTGTGCGAAGCACGCAGCAAATGCGTCCGCACGGCGCGCGACGAAATCGGGTGCGTGCAGGTCGGCCGGGCCGCGCTGGAACGGGTGAAAGAACGCACCGGGCACCGCGGCGAACACGGGTTCCCAGCACAGCAGCCCGAACAGCGAATTGATCAGCGTGTTTTCGACGTAATGGACCGGCGAATCCGGTTGCGCGAGATGGTCGCGCACCGCGAATTCGACGCTGACGAACGCATCGGGGCGCGCAAGCACGAGCGTTTCCCGCGGCACGTCCGCGGCGGCGGCCGCACGTTCGACGCGCTGCCCGAGCCGGCGCTGCAGGCGCGGCAGCATGCGCTCGACACGCTGGCGCTCCTCGTCGCTCTCGAAGCCGCCGCGCGCATCGAGTGCCAGCGCGAGCGCATCGTCGTCACGCCCGCAGCGTTCGAGCACGCGGATCCGTCGATGGCGGCTGCCGGGCCATGCGCTGCGCACGTACGCGTCGAGCGCAGCAGCCCAGTCGGCCCGGCGCTCGCAGGTTTGCCCGAGCGCGAACAGCAGCTTCGCGCGACGCGTCGCAAGCCACGGCTGCGCACACCCGACCGCGTCGATGGCGCGCATCAGGTCGTCGAACGGCAGATCGTCGGGCCAGGCGTCGAGCGCATCGCGGCACATCTGCAGCGCGAGATACGCATCGACGTCGCCGCGCTGCTGGAACGCGCGCGACGACGGCGCGATCGGCACGCTTTCGTACTGGAACACGCCGAGATCGGCGAGCACGAACTCGCTCCAGTCCTGATGCAGATTGCCGAAGAACATCAGGCGCAGCCGGTCGCACAGCGCGCCGACCGTCACGCGCAGCACGCGGTCGCCGGCCTGCGCGCACCACGCGTCGAGCGATTGCGCGACGTCGTGCGCGGGACGCAGCCGTTCGAGCCATTCGGGCTTGCGCTCACCCGCATGCGCGGCGAGTGCCGGGAAGATGCGCGGCAGATCGGCCTTGGTCGACAGAGCGAACAGTTCGTCGAGCGTCAGCGCAGGCGCCGGATCGACCCAGCCGAGTTCGACGAGCGGCGCGGCTGCGTCGAGCGCGCAGCCGATTTCGTCGTAGACGAGCTTGCTGGCACGGAAGTCGGCGCCGTTGCGCATCAGCATCCGCACGAGCAGCGCGCGGGACGCCTGCGGCAGCGTCGCGAACTGCCGGACGAACGCGTGCTCGTGCGCGTCGAACAGGTCGTCGTAACGCGCGCCGAGCCAGGCGAGCGCGCGTTCGAAATTGGTCAGGTAGTAAAACGCCGGGGGCGTCGGCGATGCAGGCGTCACGGGGTTTGATCACTGTACATTTGTACAGGTCGGAATCATATCAAATGTGACGGCAGATGCCGCACGCCCCACCGGCCATCGGCTGCCCGGCCCCGCTCAGAACTGGTAATTCACCGACATGTCGAACACGCCGTTGGTCGACTGCTGCGTGATCGGGCTGCGCGCGGCGCGGCCGACGAGCTGCTCGATCGCGCCGTCGATCGTGACGAACCAGTGCTTGTTCACGAACCAGGCCATCGTCACGCCCGCGCCGAACGACTTCATCCCGGCCCCCGACGAATAGGCCGGCAGCCCGGAACGGGCGGCGGCGCCCTGACTCACGCCGAACCAGCTGTTCATGTAGCGCGAATCGGCGAACGACACGGTCGGCCCCGCGAACCAGAAGAAATGCTCGTTGCTGCCCGGCAGCGGCATGTACGCGGAGAAATCGCCGACCCAGCCGTTCGAGCCGCCGATGCTGCGCCGGATATTCGCGCGCAGCACGAGCGGAAAATCCTTCGAGATCACGTAATCGGCCGCCAGTTTCATCACCGGTGCCGCGTTGATGTTGTCGAGGCCGTTCAGGTGCTGGATATCGTCGGCCGAGCGGCGCCCGAGGTCGTACCCGACGGACAGGCTCACGCGCCAGTTCGGCCCGCGCAGCACGTTCGCGCCGAGCCCCTCGCCCGTCGACAGGAAGAACAGGTCGCGATAGCGGATATCGATCGTCGGGCCGCCCATCACCCGATAGCGGTCGGAGCCCGCATAGCGCGGCTGCAGCGTCATCGCGGCGCCCACGCTGATATCCCAGGTGGAGATGTTCGGATCGTAGAGTTTTTCGAGCGGCACACCCGCCGAGTATTGCCACTCGCCGAGCGGCGAAGGCGTCTGGGCCGACGCATCGCGGGCGCCAGCCGCGGCGAGCGCCGCGCAGGCCGACACGCCGGAAACGAACCGGCGTGCGCCGGCGGACAGCAAAGGGCGAGCAACAGTCATCAAGGTCCCCGTCGGTTGCGCGAAACGAACCTGAAGTAAAGCGCATTGTGCCTCTTCGGCTGCAGCGGCTGGCAGCCTGCGGCGCGAACGTAGCGTGCGCTGAATTAACGGACATCCTACGCGACGCGCGCGCAGACGCAAAGCGCCCGCTGCGCGCGGGCACTTTGCCGTGCGCAACGACCGTCCTTTGAAGCGTGGTGGAATCAGAATCGCTCGACGTGATAGTCACCGGCCAGCGCGGCCGGGCTGCGCGTCGACATCATCCGCGAGAAGCCGTCGGCGAGCCGGCCGAGCGCGAGCTGTTTCTGGCTCGCGTCCCAATGCGTATAGGTGTCGTACGCGGCATCGTCGAACGAAACCGTGACGGCAACCGGGTGGCCGCTGGCGCGGAAACCGATCTGCAGCACGCCGCCCGGCAGTTCCTCGATGTGATAGCGCAACGAGCGCGATTCGAAATAGCGGCCCAGCACCTGAGCGATCGCGCGCTTGTCTGGCGATTGCACGTGAATGTCCATGAGGGTCCTCCTTTTTTCAGTGTTCGCGCGGACGGTGGTGATGCCCTCCTCCCGGCATCCGCATCGGCGGCGGGTGCGACGGCGGGTCACCCTGAGGCAACCCGTCAGGCACGGGCGGATCGACGGGATCGTCATGCCCGGGCGTCGGGTCCGGGTCGACGTCGGGTGTCGTCGGTTCGGGGCGGTGCAGCGTGAATGGCGTATTCATGTCTCTCCTGCGCGACGGTGCGCGCATCTCGATGGCGCCGTCATCGCGTGCAAGCGGCGTACCCGCTCCTGCGCTGCCCGAGTGCCCGCGCCGGCCGGACGCGGCCGTGCGCTCAATCGTCGTACGCCGCCATCACCAGCCACATCGAGCGGCCCTCCGCGGTCAGCCGTACCGCGAGCGCGAACCGGTCGGACGGCGCGCATTCCGCGACGAGCACCCGCTGCGCGCGCTCGGGGCCGTCATAGACGACGTCGTTCAGTTCGCGCACCTCGTCCTTGCCGTCGAACATGCGCCGCTCGGGCCGATAGATCCGCGACTCGCGCTTCCACGTGTCGAAACGCTCGCGCACGTGAGATAAATCGCCGCCGCATACGTTCGCGTCGTAACGTATCCTTTCCCTGGAAGCACTCATCACGAGGTCCTCTCGTCCACGCCGACGGCGCGCGTGGCTGCGCCGCGCCCCGTGCGGTTTCGCCGACGCGCAAGCGTCGTGCCGTCGGCCCTGCGCAGGCATGGCGCTTGCGCCCGTATCCATGACCAAGGAGGTTCGACCATGACCGTTCACGCCCCCGGCCGCCACCACGCCGTGTCACCGGCTGCCGGACTGCTCTGGCTCGCCACGTCACGCCCGCCGTCCGAAGACAAGACGGAGGAACGCATCGACGAGGGACTCGAGGAGACGTTTCCGGCCAGCGACCCGCCCGCCGTTGGCGGCGCGACCCGTATCGATCCTGCCAAGCCGTCCGGCGAGCACGAACGTCGCTCGCCGCACGTCCCTTCCCCGCCCCCCGATCACGGCTGACGGCGGCAACCGGCTCGCGCTGCGCGGCGGCGCAGCGGCATGCCGGAGCAATTCGGAGTTGATCTGATGAAACGCCTTGAACGCAGATGGCATGAAATCAGCGGCGCCGCCGGCGTCGCAGCGCTGGCGGCGATCGAAAGCGCGGTCGTGCTCGCGATCGTTGCGATGACGGGCATCGGACACTGACGTCCTGCCCCGCCCGTTCGCGGCTGCTGCCGTGGAAGATGTACAAGCGGGCTGGCAAATTTCTCCGTCGCCTGGCCGCCCGGGGCCTGTTCACGCGAGTAACGGGCTTGCGCTGGCCCGGCGTGTGCGGCCCGCACGCGGCACGCTATCTGCTCCCGGATCGTCCTGCTCACGAAGGAGGCGTTCATGTATCGCGTCACCGAGATCATGTCGCGCGACGTGGTGTGCGTCGCGCCGACCGACACGATTCGCCACGCGGCCGAACTGATGCGGCGCTTCGATATCGGTGTGCTGCCCGTTTGCGACGGCCCCGAACTCGTCGCGATCGTGACCGACCGCGACCTCGCGGTGCGCGGACTGTCGCACGGCCATTCTTCCGATACGCCCGTGCAGGCGGTCGCGTCGAGGCCCGTGCAATGGTGCGTCGAGGACGACGGTGTCGGCGACGTCCAGCAGCGGATGGCCGACGTGCAGTTGCATCGGCTGCCGGTGCTCGACCGCAACCGGCGGCTGGTCGGCATCGTGTCGCTCGGCGACATCGCGACGCGCGCGGGCGGCCCCGAGCGCGACGAGCTGGCCAATACGCTCGAGGACGTGTCGCTGCCGCGCCGGCGCTGACCGGCGCCCGTTCATGTCTCGCGGCCCGCCCGGGCGCCGCTTCGACCAGGAGGTATTCGATGACAGCGGACACTCCGTCGCGCGACGACACGCGCATCGTCGGCAGCAACCGCCGCACGGCCGGCCGCGGGCCGGGGCCCGACGTGATGGCTGCCCGCACGCTCGAAGGCGATTGCGTCCTGACGATGGACGGCGACGACATCGGCCAGGTCACCGACATCATGCTCGACGTGCGCTCCGGCCGGATCGCGTATGCGGTCGTGTCGTCGGGCAGCCTGCCCGGGATCGGCGACAAGCTGCTCGCGGTGCCGTGGAACGTCCTCGTGCTCGACGTCGAGCGCCAATGCTTCGTGCTGCCGGTCGCCACCGAACGCGTGCGCGAAGCCCCCGGCTTCGACAGGAACCGCTGGCCGGCCATGGCCGATCCGGAGTGGGCCGAGGCGCTGCATGCGTACTACGGCAGTTCGCCGTACTGGCTGATCGAGGAAGGTGAAACGGCGCTCGACTCACCGCCGTACGAGGCGTCGCCGGGCGGCCCCGAAGCGTCTGACGCCCCTGAAAGCCCTGAAAGTGGCAAGCGGTAGCGCGATCGCCGCTCAGTGCGCGGCCGCCACCGTCTGCGCAAGTTGCCGGGCGGCGGCCAGGTGTGCGTTCAGCGTCGGCAACGCGTTGGCCGCGAACGCGCGCAGTTGCGGATCGCGGCCGTTCCGCGCCTCGGCTTCGTAGAGCCGGATCGCCGCTTCATGCGCGCGCGGGCCCGCCAGCGCGACATAGGCCGTGTCGAACGCATGGCCCTCTTTGGTTCGCAACGCGGTCACGGCCGGATCGACGAGCATCCGCGACTGCACCGGTACGCCCTTGGCCGCGCCAAGCTGCCGCAATTCGCCGGCGATCCGTCCGTGATCGTCGACCATCCGGCGCGCGAACGCCTTCACGGCCGGGTTCGACGAACGGTCGAGCGCGAGCTGGCTGGCCTGCCGCTCCACCTTGCCGATCATGCCGGCCTTGTCGACAAATTCGACGTCGATACCGGTCGGCCGCTGCGTCATGCCGGCCTCGTCGGCCGTCGTGCCGGGGCGGATGACGCCCGGCGCGACCTGCGCCGACGAAGCCGGTACCGCCTGGGCATGCGCGAACGCAGCGGTCGATGTACCGACGATCGCGGCCAGCACGATCGCCGCCGGCCGGTGGATTCGATTCGTTTTCATCCGGACCTCCGTGTGTCGGGACGGAACGGGCCGGCCGCGCGGGTTGCCGTTGCGTACCTCGCGCCGCCTTGCCTCGTCGATGACCGGGCAAGTGGCCACGCCGGCTGCTACCGGCCGCGCTCTTTCCGATCGTGCGCGGCGTCCGGCGCGACGTCGGCGATCACGCTCGCGAGCGTCGGCATGTCCACCGGCTTGCGCAGATACGCGTCGAAGCCGGCCGCCATCACACGGTGCCGGTCGGCGTTGCCGGCGTGGGCCGTGACCGCGACGACGGGCAGATGCCCGCTGCTGCCCGGCAAATGGCGGATGCGGTCGAGCAGCCAGAAGCCATCACCGTCCGGCATCGCGAGATCCGACAGCACGACGTTCGGCGCCTGCCGTTCCACCACGTCGAGCGCGTCGTGCCCCGATTGCGCGGTCGACACCTGCGCGCCCATCGTTTCGAGTGCCGCGGCGAGGCTCGCGCGCGAGGTTGCATCATCGTCGACGACGAGCACGCGCTGGCCGTCGAGCGTCGCTGTCTCCGGCGCGCCCGCCGCGTGCAGCAGGCTTTCGGCCGGATCGTCGACGTCCCAGCCGGCCGGCAGCGTGACCGTGACGGTCGTCCCGCGCCCGGGGCCGGCGCTCGTCGCGACGACGTCGCCGCCATGCAGCTGGGCGATGTTGTGCACGATCGACAGGCCGAGCCCGAGGCCGCGCTTCGGCGACGCGAATGCGCGTTCGGGCCGGCTGAACGTCTCGAACAGGTGCGGCAGGTATTCCGGCGCAATGCCCTGCCCGGTATCGGCGACCGACAGCCGCACGCGCTCGCCTGCCCGGGCCAGCGACACGACGATGCGGCCGCCCGGCGGCGTGAACTTGATCGCATTCGACAACAGGTTCGACAGGACCTGGCGCACGCGCTCGCGGTCCGCCGGAATCACGCAGGTGGGCATCGCGTAGTGGGTCGACAGCTCGAGCCCGCTCGCCTGTGCCGTCGCGTCGAGTTCGCGGGTGGCATCGCGCACGACCCGCACGAGATCGACCGGCACGCGCTCGAGGCGCATCCGGCCGGTCGCGAGCGACGACGCGTCGAGCAGGTCGGCCACCATGTGCGACAGCGACCGCGCGCTGCGATCGATCGCGTCGACCGCCTGTTGCGCGAGCCCCTGACCGTCGACGTTGCGCAGCACCTCGACCCAGCCGTAGATCACGTTCAGCGGCGTACGCAGTTCGTGCGACACCGTGGCCAGCAGTTCGTCCTTCAGCCGGTTCGACGTGTCCGCCTGTGCACGCGCGTCGCGGGCGCCGCGCAGTGAACGCAGGTTGCGCCGCTCGCCGCGACGGCGTTCGTGCGCATCGCGCAGCGTCATCGACAGGCCCGTGCAGTTGCCCTGCGCATCGACCATCGGCGCGGCGGCGAAGGTCGCACGAAAACGGCCGCCGTCGCGTCGCACGCACAATACGTCGAGCGGACCGACCGACGCGTGCAGGTTCGCGAACGACGCGGGCAACGGATGGTGCCGCAACCAGCGCGGCGCGATCATCGCAGCGACGTCGCGCCCGGCGGCCTGCGCCGCGTCGATGCCGAAGATCCTCCGCGCGGCCGGATTCCAGCTCGTGATCCGGCGGGCGGCATCGACACCGACGATCGCGTCGGGCGAAGCGTCGACCACGCGGCGCAGCAGGCTGTCGTCAGGCACGGGCTCGCGATGCGGCTCGCGGGCATCGGCATCGGCGTCACCGTCGTCATCGGGCTCGCGCAGGCGATCGTTCGCAAGCAGCGGCTTCACGGCCATCACGAGCACGCACTCGACGAAACTGATCGCGACGAATGCGCCCGCCTGCGCGAGCAGCGTCGCCAGCGGCGCATCGCGCCACCACAGCGTGCCGATCACGGCCACGCTCACGGCGGCCGCAGCCAGGCCACCGCCGAACGACGTCAGCCATGCGGCTGCCGCCACGCCTGCATAAAAAGGCAGCGGCGCAAATGGCGCGTGCTCGCCGACGACGCGAACCGCCCACGCCTGCAGCGCGGACGCCAGCCCGACGGCCAGCACGATCCATGCACCCTGCCGTAACAGCTCTCGGGTCAGGGTCCTCATTGCATCCTTGCCTCGCGCCGGCTCCGGTCGCACGGCGTCACGCCGCTGGTCGACCAACCGGCCTGCCGTCGAGCGTGCCGGGCGAGCCCGGTGGTATCAGCAAGTGGCATGCCCGACGCGGGCCGCGGATGGCCGGATGGTGGGCCGTGCCGGCTGCCTGGCCGAGTGGCAGCCCTGCGGGCCGGGCTACAGCGGACGGTTGGACACAGGCGGATGGGTGGGCCGCATCGGTGCACGATGGTCACAACCGGCTTTTTCATCCGAATGATGTAAAAAAGCGCCGATACGACCCTGGACCGCACGGAAATGCCGCAATTCATGTCAGGAATCGATGGTCTGTTCCTTCCGTCCCCGCTGCGCACATTGGAAATTTCTATTTTGCGGCACCTTCGCGGCCATTTCGCTGTCGATGAAAATATTGCAATCAACGGAACGCGTGGTGCCGATTTTCAAAACGGCCCCGCCAATGCCGATCCATGCCAATGGGAGAAACCGCAAACAGGTCGAAGCAACGTGCAGACGGCCGCCGGTTGTCCGGCCGGTCCACCGCGATGCGCACGCTGCTCGGCCGCATCGAAAAGATCGCACCGACCCGCACCAGCGTGATGATTGCCGGCGAAAGCGGGGTCGGTAAGGATATCGTCGCGCGCCGGCTGCACGATCTCAGCGCCCAGAGCGATGGCCCGTTCGTCCCCGTGAACTGCGGCGCGATTCCACCCGATATCGCGGAATCGCAATTGTTCGGGCACGAGAAAGGCAGTTTCACCGGCGCGATCGCGCAACGGGAAGGCATCTTCGAAGCCGCGCGCGGTGGCACGCTGCTGCTCGACGAGATCGCGGAGATGCCCGCGCCGCTGCAGGTGAAACTGCTGCGGGCGATCGAGTCGAATGTGATCGTGCGGGTGGGCGGCACCGAGCCGATTCCGCTCGACGTGCGCATCGTGTCGGCCACGCGCCACAACCCGGCCGAAGCCGTGCGCGACGGCCGGTTGCGCGAGGACCTGTTCTACCGGCTCGCCGCGTTTGCGCTGTACGTCCCGCCGCTGCGCCAGCGCGACAGCGACATCGAGACGATCGCACTGGAATACGTCGACGCGCTCAACGCGCGGCACCACGCGCACAAGCGACTGACCGACGCGGCGATCGCCGCGCTGCGCGCATATTCGTGGCCCGGCAACGTCCGCGAGCTGCACAACACGATCGAGCGCGCGTACATCCTGGCGGACGAAGGCATCGACGTCACGTTGCCGAAGCCGGCGATGCCGCCCGAGCGCCTGTCGGAGAACACGATGGCGCTGCCGCTCGGCGCGACCTTGCACCATGCGCAGCAGCGCTTCATCGCCGCGACGCTGCACCACTTCGACGGCAACAAGCCGCGCGCCGCGAAAGCGCTCGGGATCAGCCTGAAAACGCTGTACAACCGGCTCGCGCTGATGCGCGACAACGGCCGCTCCTGAGCGGCGCGGCCGTCTTTGCCGCAAGCCGCGTCAAGCGACCTTGAACCGCCCGACCGTGGTCGCCAGCGCATTCGCCTGCGACTGCAGCGCCGTTGCGGCGGCGGTCGACTGTTCGACGAGCGCCGCGTTCTGCTGCACCATTTCGTCGAGCTGCGTGACCGCGCGATTCACTTCCTGGATGCCGCGCGTCTGCTCGTTCGCTGCGTGCGTGATCTCGGAGATGATCGTCGTCACGTTCGACACGTTGGACACGATCTCGCGCATCGTGTCGCCCGCCTGACGCACCTGCCCGGACCCGGCCGACACGCTCGCGACCGTCGATTCGACCAGCACCTTCACTTCGCGTGCGGCCTGCGCGCTGCGTTGCGCGAGGCTGCGCACTTCCTGCGCGACGACCGCGAAGCCGCGACCCTGCTCGCCCGCGCGCGCCGCTTCGACCGCCGCGTTCAGCGCAAGGATGTTGGTCTGGAACGCGATCCCGTCGATCACGCCGATGATGTCGCCGATCCGGCCCGATGCTTCCTCGATCTTCTCCATCGTCGCGACGACGTCCGACACGACCACGCCGCCGTGCGACGCGATCCGCGACGCGGCTGCCGCGCGTTCGTCCGCCTGGCCGGCGGCTGCCGCCGACTGGCCGACGGTCGCGGTGATCTCCTCCATCGATGCGGCCGTTTCCTCGAGGCTTGCCGCCGCCGATTCCGTGCGCGACGACAGATCCTGGTTGCCTGCCGCGATCTCGTTCGCGGCCGTGCGTACCGATTCGCTTGCATCGCGGATCTGGCGCATCACGTCGTTCAGCTTGTCGACGAAGCTGTTGAACGAGCGGGCGATGTCGGCCACCTCGTCACGGCCGTCGGCCGGCAGGCGCTGCGTCAGGTCGCCGGCGCCCGAGCCGATCGCGGCCATCGCCTGGCGCACTTGCGACAGGCGGCGGAACGCGGTCGCGGTGATCGCGCCGATGATCAGCGACGCCACCCCGACGATCACGAGCAGCGTGATCAGCGAAGCGGTCAGCAGCGAGCGCATCCCGGCCGTCGCTTCGTTCTTGTCGAGCAACACCAGCGCGTACCAGTCCGTGCCCGGCACCGGGCGCGCACGCACCAGCTTCGCGTCGCCGCCGACCGTCACCTCGACGGGCGCGGTCGCGGCCGCAATCGTGGCGCCGTTCGTCGCGCCGAGTTCGGGCGACACGTCGGCGACCGGCTTCAGCGTGAGCTTCGCGTCCGGGTGCGCGACGACGTGGCCGTTGCTGTCGATCAACATCCCGAAGCTCGCGGGCGTGGGGTGGATCGTCTTCACGTTCGCGATCACGGTGTCCATCGAGACGTCCGCTGCAACGACGCCCTTCAGCGCGCCGTCACGCAGGATCGGCACCGCGAACGTGACGACGAGGTTGCCCGTGCCGGCGTCGACGTACGGCGGCGTGACGACCGGCTTGCCGGCCTGCGCGGCCTGCTTGTACCACGGGCGGCCGGTGGGATCGTAGTCGGGCGGAATGCCGGTCGGGTCGGAGAAGTGGAACACCTTGTCGGCGTAGCCCGCGTAGACGTTCGTGAAACCGCCGGCCGTGGCCATCTGCTTGAACACCGGCAGCGGATCGGGCGTCAGCGCGGCATCCTGCAGCGACGCGATCATCCGGCTCCGGGTGGCGACCCAGTCGGCGATCCCGACCACGTGGCCGCTGGCGACGGAGGTCAGGTTGCGGTCGATCGCATCGTCGTTGTACGAGTGCGCGATGAAGTAGTTGATGAGCGTGGTGGCGACGAGCGCGAATACGACGATGGCAACGCACGCGGCAAGGATGCGGGCCCGGATGGACGAGAACATGGCAACGACTCGGTAAGGGAGCGCGAACGCCCGGTGGACGAATTCACCGGGTAAACGGCAATCGCGCCGCTTACTTGAGGCCGCTGTGACAATTCAGTGAAACGTATGACAAAACGCAATGCCGGTTGTCAGCGAATCGTCAGGAGGGTTGCACCGGTAGGCGATACGCGCGCACGCCCGCCGCTGGACGCGGCGACGGTGCCGGCGATCTCGGGCACTGCAATCAAAAGGGCGCTGGAACAGGCCGGTTCGCTGTCGACGGAGGCATGAAGGTCGATCAGGATCCGGCCCTGGCCCGGTGATGGATGGTGTCAGGCGCCACGACATCAGCCGCGGCGCCTGCCCGTCACAGGCGATGGCTCGGACGTGGATCCGCGTCGGCGGACGGTGCATCGGCCCGCGTGTCGTGGTCGAAATCGCCCTGCTGGCGCATCCGTTCGCGCAGGTGCCGGATCGCGAATACGTGGATGTAGTCATGCACCCGTGCGTCGGACGACAGTACGCGCACTTCGTCGTCGAGCATCTCACGCAACTGATCCGAACCGATCGCGCGCTGTTTGGCGGCTTCCTTGAGTGAATCGAGCAAATTGTCCTTGGACATCGACGGACTCCTGACGGTCGAGGAACGAAAAGAAGTAGGTACCGGAAGCTTAAAGACTGAACGGCAGCGCGGCGTGCGATGCGCCGGCGCGTGTTTGCGCGCGATCAACGACACGTTGCGTGCCGCTGTGCCGGTCCGTCCCCGAACCGGCCGCGCAAGATTCGCGGCGCAAACTGCCCGCGAACGAGACTGGAAGCCCTGCCACGCCACCCCGGGGCGCGACACCGACTGACTGGCAAACGATGGACGCTGCTCGACGCCGATGCAGTGGCGAAGTTAGACCGGCCGAAATCATGCGTCAAGCGACGTCCGTCACGCGCTGCCCATTCGTCGGAACGAACGGGCCGGATCGGCGCCGGGACGGCCGATCGGCCGCCCTGCGTGTCAGCGGATTCCGATAGGCGCCGCGCATTACCTGACAGCGACTTCAGCGCGCGCTGCTTGGCAGCGCACGGGCGCGCCACGATACTGGTGACATGGACGAAACGTTCATACGGGTCATCGCTCAGCCGGCCGTCGAGCCGGCATGCGGGGCCTGGCGCAGGAGACCAACCATGACACATCGCAACTTACCGGGCCGGGACGGCCAGCGGCGCGCGTCGGGCAACGCGCGCGCCCTGCCCACCCAGGCCGGGTCGTCCGGCAACCTTCCGTCCGACGATATCGACACCTTGCTTGCGCTCGCACGCGAAGCCGGATTGCTTGTCACGCTCGACGGGCAGATCGGCCGCGAAAAGTACCAGAGCGTCGCGGGCTCGGTTCTCGCGTTGCAACGGTTCGCCGCGGCGCTCTGCGCGCGGGCCGCACCCGACGCGCCGGCCGTTGCCGAGCCACGTCGCAAGGCACGCCCCGGCTGGCCGCACACGAACCGCCTGCGCAACCGCACG
>NZ_JAAGPE010000115.1:0-237 GCF_017104605.1 Burkholderia sp. Ac-20384
TTGCGTATGGGGAGGACAGCGTGCAGCGCACGCGTCAGCGTGGCGGTCGCGGAGGCGGGCGTGTGCAGTGGCGCAGGTCGCTCGCGGTGCTGAGTGGGGTCGGAACGTGGGGGTGGTGTGGGCAGGGGGACCGGGGGGTAGGTGGGGCGGCGTGCGCGCGTCGTGCAGGGGGCGGGAATGCAGTGTGTCGACGGGGCAGTGGGAGCGGGCGTGTCGAGAGAGTGTGTTTTTTGTTTT
>NZ_JAAGPE010000116.1:0-27732 GCF_017104605.1 Burkholderia sp. Ac-20384
TCCCATCGGCCCGCAGCGGCCGGTGCCGCATCCGGCGCATCCGGCGCATCCGGCGCATCCGCCGCGGCCGATGCCTCCGGCGCCTCCGGTGCCGCCTGACGCCACGCGGCGCCCGACACGATGAACATTTCCCGTCTTTTCATCCTGCGGCCGGTCGCGACGCTGCTGCTGACGATCGCGCTCGTGCTGGCCGGCGCGGTCGCGGTCCGCTTCCTGCCGGTATCGTCGCTGCCCGACGTCGACTACCCGACGATCCAGGTGCAGACCTTCTACCCCGGCGCGAGCCCCGACGTGATGGCGACGACCGTCACCGCGCCGCTCGAGGTCCAGCTCGGCGAGATTCCCGGGCTGTAGCAGATGATCTCGTACAGCTCGGAAGGCGCGTCGGTCATCACGCTGCAGTTCGACCTGTCGGTCAGCCTCGACGTCGCCGAGCAGAACGTCCAGCAGGCGATCAACGCGGCCAACAGCTACCTGCCGAGCGGCCTGCCCGCGCCGCCGACCTACGCGAAGGTGAACCCGGCCGACCAGCCGGTGCTCACGCTTGCGGTCACGTCGAACTCGATGTCGCTCACACAGCTGCAGGACACCGCGAACAACCGGCTCGCGACGAAGATCTCCGAAGTGCCGGGCGTCGGCCTCGTCACGACGGCGGGCGGCCACGTGCCGGCCGTGCGCGTCGAAGCCGATCCGCACAAGCTCGCCGCGTACGGGCTGAATATCGACGACTTGCGCACGCTGCTCGCGAACGTGAACGTCAGCCAGCCGAAAGGCAACTTCGACGGCCCCGATCTCGACTACACGATCAATTCCAACGACCAGATCACCGATCCGAACGCGTACCTGCGCACGGTGATCGCGTACCAGAACGGCGCGCCGGTGTTCCTCGGCGACGTCGCGCGCGTGTCGCAGGCGCCGCAGGACGTCGAGCGCGGTGCGTGGCTGAACCGCACGCCGGCGATCGTGCTGAACGTGCAGCGCCAGCCCGGCGCGAACGTGATCGCGACCGTCGACCAGATCAAGCGGCAGCTCCCCGCGCTCGAAGCGACACTGCCGGCCGGCATGCACGTGCAGATCGTCGGCGACGGCACCGGCGTGATCCGCGCGTCGGTGTTCGACGCCGCGACCGAACTCGTGCTGGCCGTCGCGCTCGTCGTGATGGTGATCTTCGTGTTCCTGCGCAACCTGCCGGCGACGCTGATCCCGAGCATCGCGGTGCCGGTGTCGCTGATCGGCACCGTCGCGGCGATGTATGAACTGCACTACTCGATCGACAACCTGTCGCTGATGGCGCTGATCATCGCGACCGGCTTCGTCGTCGACGATTCGATCGTGATGATCGAGAACATCGTGCGCTACATCGAGCAGGGAATGCGGCCGCTCGACGCCGCGCTGAAAGGCGCCGGGCAGATCGGCTTCACGATCCTGTCGCTGACGGTCTCGCTGATCGCGGTGCTGATCCCGCTGCTGTTCATGGGCGGCGTGATCGGGCGGCTCTTCAGCGAATTCGCGGTCACGCTCGCGGTGACGATCCTGATCTCCGCAGTGGTCTCGCTGACGGTCGTGCCGATGCTGTGCGCGCGGATCCTGCGCGCACAGTCGGAGTCCCATCCGGGCCGCTTCGAGCAGTTCAGCGAACGGATCTTCGAGCGCACGCTCGCGGCCTACTCGCGTGCGCTCGCCTGGGTGCTGAAACACCAGACGCTGACGCTCGTCGTGGCGCTCGGCACCCTCGTGCTGACGCTGATCCTCTACGTCGCGATCCCGAAGGGGCTGTTCCCGGTGCAGGACGTCGGCACGATCCAGGGGATCAGCGTGGCCGACACGTCGGTGTCGTACGCGGCGATGGTCGAGCGCCAGTCGCAACTAGCCGACGCGCTGCTGAAGGATCCGGATGTCGCGTCGCTCACGTCGTACGTCGGGATCGACGGGGTCAATGCGACGCTCAACAACGGCCGCTTCCTGATCAACCTGCGCGCGCACGGCGACCGCTCCGCCAGCGCCGAGACGATCGCGCGGCGGCTCCAGCAGGAAACGGCCGGCGTGCCGGGCGTGCGGCTCTACCTGCAGCCGGTGCAGGACCTGACGCTCGACACGACGCTGTCGCCGAACCAGTACCGCTTCGTGCTGCGCGGCCCGAGCCGGCAGGCGCTGCAGCAGGTGGTGCCGACCCTGGTCGCGAAGCTGAAGCAGCTGCATTCGATCACCGACGTGCAGAGCGATCTCGACGTCGACGGCCTCGGCGTGCAGGTGGACGTCGACCGCCAGGCGGCCGCGCGCTTCGGCATCACGCCCGCGACGATCGACAACGCGCTGTACGATTCGCTCGGCCAGCGCATCGTGTCGACGATCTTCGAGCAGTCGAACCAGTACCGCGTGATCCTGGTCGCGAAGCCCGAGACGATGCCGAACGTCGCGTCGCTCGGCAACCTGTACCTGCCGAGCCAGACGAGCGGCAGCGGCCAGGTGCCGCTCAGCCAGATCGCGACCGTGCGGCTCGTGAAGACGCCGCTCGCGATCCGCCACCTCGCGCAATTCCCGGCGGTCACGGTGTCGTTCAATCTCGCGACCGGCGCGTCGCTGAGCGCGGCGGTGGCCGACGTGCGGCGCGTCGAGCGTGACGCCGCGCTGCCGCCGTCGATCCAGTCGTCGTTCCAGGGCGCGGCGGCCGCGTTCGAGGATTCGCTGTCGAGCGAGGTGTACCTGCTGATCGCCGCGCTGGTCGCGGTCTACATCGTGCTCGGCGTGCTGTACGAGAGCTTCATCCACCCGGTCACGATCCTGTCGACACTGCCGTCCGCCGGGATCGGCGCGCTGCTCGCGCTGATGATCGCCGGCGCGGATCTCGACGTGATCGGGATCATCGGCATCGTGCTGCTGATCGGCATCGTCAAGAAGAACGCGATCATGATCGTCGACTTCGCGCTCGAAGCCGAACGCGAACACGGCAAGGCGCCGGCCGACGCGATCTTCGAGGCCTCGCTGCTGCGTTTCCGGCCGATCCTGATGACGACCTTCGCCGCGATGCTCGGTGCGCTCCCGATGCTGGTCGGCACCGGCACGGGCTCGGAACTGCGCCGGCCGCTCGGCCTCGCGATCATCGGCGGGCTCGCGCTGAGCCAGATCCTCACGCTGTTCACGACGCCGGTGGTCTACCTGCTGTTCGACCGGCTGGCCGAGCGCGTGCGGCGCCGCCGTGAAGCGGCCGAACCCGGCAACGCCGCGCCCGACGGCGGGAGCGCATCGTGAACCCGGCCGCGCTGTTCATCAACCGGCCGGTCGCGACCACGCTGCTGGCGATCGCGATCCTGCTGTCCGGCGCGCTCGCCTACTTCCGGATGCCGGTCGCGCCGCTGCCGAACGTCGCCTATCCGGTGATCGTCGTGCAGGCGAACATGGCCGGCGCGAGCCCGGAGGTGATGGCATCCACGGTGGCCGAGCCGCTCGAACGGAGGCTCGAAACGATCGCGGACGTGCAGGAGCTCACGTCGATGAGCTACACGGGCTCGTCGATGATCGTGATCGAATTCGGCCTCGACCGCGACATCAACGGCGCCGCGCGCGACGTGCAGGCCGCGATCCAGGCCGCGCGCGCGGACCTGCCGACCACGCTGCGCTCGAACCCGACCTACCGGCAATACAATCCGGCCGACGCGCCGGTGATGGTGCTCGCGCTGACCTCCGACACGCTGACCTCCGCGCAGCTCTACGACTCGGCGGATTCGGTGATCCAGCAGCAGCTCTCGCAGATCAAGGGCGTCGGGCAGATCACGCTCGGCGGCGGCGCGCTGCCGTCGGTGCGCGTCGAGCTGAACCCCGGCAAGCTGAACAGCTACGGCATCGGCCTCGAGGACGTGCGCGCGTCGCTCGGCGCGGCGAACGCGGACAGCCCGAAGGGCCATCTCGACCAGGGCGGGCATCGCTACGAGATCCTGTCGAACGACCAGATCGGCACGGCCGCGCCGTATCGCGACATCGTCGTCGCGTATCGCAACGGCGCGGCCGTGCAGCTGCACGACGTCGCGCAAGTGCGCGATTCGAACGAGAACGTGCGCAACGCCGGCCTCTACAACGGCAAGCAGGCCGTGCTCGTGATCGTGTTTCCGGAGCCGGGCAGCAATGTCGTGAACACCGTCCGGCAGATCCGCGCGCGGCTGCCCGTGATCGAGGCCGCGTTGCCGGGCTCGGTGCATGTCGGCATCGCGGTCGACCATTCGCAGTCGATCAACGCGTCGGTGGCCGACACCGAGCGCACGCTCGGCATCGCGGTGCTGCTCGTCGTCGGCGTGGTTTTCGTGTTCCTGCTGTCGCCGCGCGCGACGCTGATTCCGGCCGTCGCGCTGCCGCTGTCGATCGTCGGCACGTTCGGGCCCATGTATCTGCTCGGCTACAGCATCGACAACCTGTCGCTGATGGCGCTGACTATCGGCACCGGCTTCGTCGTCGACGACGCGGTCGTGGTGCTCGAAAACGTCACGCGCTTTCTCGAGGCCGGCTACGCGCCGAAGGAGGCCGCGCTGCGCGGCAGCGCCGAGGTCGCGTTCACGGTCGTGTCGATGAGCGTGTCGCTGATCGCCGTGTTCCTGCCGATCCTGCTGATGCCCGGCATCGTCGGCCTGCTGTTTCACGAATTCGCGGTGACGCTGTCGATCGCGATCCTGCTGTCGATGGTGATCTCGCTGACCGTCACGCCGACGATGTGCGCGTATGTGCTGAGCCGGCACCGCTCGAACGCCGCGCCGTCGCGCATCGGCGGCCGCATCGCCGCCGTGCTCGACCGGCTGCGCGACGCGTACTCGCGCTCGCTCGACGTGGTGCTGGACCGCGCGCCGCTCGTCGGCATCCTGCTGATCGCGCTCGTCGCCGGCAACCTGCTGCTGTTCAGGCTGCTGCCCGCGACTTTCTTTCCCGAGCAGGACAACGGTACGCTGATGGGGCAGATCATCGCGGACCAAAGCATCTCGTTCGGCGCGATGCGGCAGAAGCTCGCGCAGCTGCAGGCGATCGTCCAGCAGGACCCGGCCGTTGCGGCCGTGGCCGGCTTCACCGGCGGGCGCGCGCTGAACACGGCGAACGTGTTCGTCGCGCTGAAGCCGCTCGCGCAGCGTCACGCATCGGCCACCGACGTCGTCAATCGGCTGCGGCCGAAGCTCGCGGCTGTGTCGGGTGCGCGCCTGTTCCTGCAGGCACAGCAGGATCTGCGGATCGGCGGCCGGCAATCGGCAGCCGAATACCAGTACACTCTGACGAGCGACGATCCGCAGGCGCTCTATGCGTGGACGCCGCGGCTCGTCGACGAACTGAACCGGCGGCGCGGCCAGCTCGTCGACGTGAATTCGGATCTGCAGCAGCACGGGCTGCAGACGATGGTGACGGTCGACCGCGCGACCGCGAAACGCTACGGCTTCGACCCGAACCAGATCGACAACGTGCTGTACGACGCGTTCGGCCAGCGCACCGTCTCGACGATCTACAACCAGTTGAACCAGTACTTCGTCGTGATGGAAGTCGCGCCGCAGTACTGGCAGTTCCCGTCGTCGCTCGGTCGGATCTTCGCGAGCACGGCGGCCGGCAACGCGAACGGCACCGCGCAGACGCAGTATTCGTCGGCGATCGTGCCGGCGGCGGCCACGACACCCGCGACCGGCGCCACGGTCGGCGTGACGGCGACCGGCACGAGCGGCACGACCAATGCGCAGAACGCGAACGCGGAAGCGAATGCGTCGACCAACAGCATCTCGAACAGCAAGGGCGGCAGCTCGACCGGCAGCGCAGACAGCACGTCGGCGGAAACGATGGTGCCGCTCACGGCGCTCGCGCTGTTCGCGAACAGCCACACCGCGACGCAGGTGAACCACCAGGGCGGCCTCGTCGCGGCGACGATCTCGTTCAACCTGCCCCCGAACGGGTCGCTCAGCGACGCAGCCGTCGCGATCGCCGACGCCGAACAGTCGATCGGCATGCCCGCATCGGTACACGGCGCGTTCGCCGGGGCCGCACAGGCGTTCACGAGTTCGATGAACACGGTGCCGCTCCTGATCGTCGCGGCGCTCATGGTCGTCTACCTCGTACTCGGCGTGCTGTACGAAAACACGATCCATCCGCTGACGATCCTGTCGACGCTGCCGTCGGCCGGCATCGGCGCGACGCTTGCGCTGCTCGTGTTCGGCGTGCCGTTCTCGGTGATCTCGATGATCGGCTTCATCCTGCTGATCGGCATCGTGAAGAAGAACGGAATCATGATGGTCGACGTCGCGATCGTGCTGCAGCGCGACGAAGGCTTCGACGCACGGCGCGCGATCCACGAGGCGGCCGTGCGGCGCCTGCGACCGATCATGATGACGACGGCAGCGGCCGTGCTCGGCGCGCTGCCGCTCGCGCTCGCGATCGGCCAGGGTGCGTCGCTGCGCCAGCCGCTCGGCGTGACGGTGATGGGCGGGCTCGTGATCAGCCAGGTGTTCACGCTTTACACGACGCCCGTGATCTATCTGTATCTTGACCGGCTGCGCGAGCGACTCGCGCGCGGGTCGTGGCTGTGGCCGCGACAACGGCGGCCCGAATCGAGGCCCTGAACAATGACATCCCCCCGCTCCGCTCCCGAGCATGCGCCGCCCGCGTGGCGGCTGCGCACCGGCGTGCTCTGCGCCGCGGCCGCGCTTGCCCTCGCCGGCTGTGCGGTCGGCCCCGACTATCACCGCCCGGCCGTCGCGACGCCCGCGACCTATCGCGAGCTGCCCGGCTGGACACAGGCCAAGCCCGATGCGGACGGCCCGAAAGGCGACTGGTGGACGGCGTTCCACGATCCGCTGCTGAACGAACTCGAGCCGCTCGTCACGGTGTCGAACCAGACGGTCCGGCAGGATTACTACAACTACCAGCAGGCGCTGGCGCTGGTGCGCGAGGCGCGTTCGGGGCTGTTCCCGACGGTTTCCGCGACGAGCTCCGCCACGCGGCAGCGCACGGCCGGCGCCGGCAACGCGTCCATCGCCAATTCCGGGGCGCTCGAAGGCACCGTGAGCTGGTCACCCGATCTGTGGGGCCAGGTGCGGCGCACCGTCGAGGAACGCAAGGCAAGCGCGCAGGCGAGCGCCGCGACCTACGCGAACGCCGCGCTGTCCGAGCAGGTGACGCTCGCGACGACGGTCATCGACCTGCGCGTCGCCGATGCGAACCTCGACCTGCTCGATGCGACCGTGAAGGCCGACGAAGCATACCTGCGCGTGATCGCCGACCAGGACAAGGCCGGCACGATCCCGCCCTCCGATCTCGTCAGCGCACAGACGCAGCTCGAAAGCGCGCAATCGAGCCTGATCGCGCTCGGCGTGTCGCGGGCGAAGTACGTGCATGCGATCGCGGTGCTGGTCGGCCGCAATCCGGAGGCGCTCGACGTGCCGCACGATGCCACGTTGCCGGCGCTGCCCGACGTGCCGGTCGGCGTGCCGTCAACGCTGCTGCAGCGGCGGCCCGACATCGCGGTGGCGGAACGGCAGATGGCGTCGGAAAACGCGGCGATCGGCGTCGCGATCGCCGCGTATTACCCGACGATCTCGCTGTCGGCGGCGGCCGGCTTCTCCGCGTCGCCGCTGGCCGGGCTGCTGAACGTCGCGAACTACGTGTGGTCGCTCGGTGCGAGCGCGTCGCAAACGCTGTTCGACGGCGGCGAGCGCAGCGGCGAAGTGGCGGCCGCGAAGGCCGCCTACGACGCGGCGGTCGCGAACTATCGCGGCACCGTGCTCGGCGCGCTGCAGAACGTCGAGGACGACCTCGCCAGCGTGCGCGTGCTCGCCGAGCAGGCGGCCGTGCTGGAACGTGCGGTGGCCAGCGCGAAACGCGGTGCGGACATCGCGTTCAACGAGTATCAGGCCGGCACCGTGGACTACACGACGGTCGCCACCGCGCAGACGACGCTGCTCGGGCTTCAGGAGAATGCGCTGACCGTGCAGCAGGAACGGCTGGTTGCGACGGCGACGTTGTTTGGCGATCTCGGCGGCGGGTGGTCGGATGTGCAGCTCGATGGGCTGCAGGTGAAGCAGACGGGGCGCTTACCGGGGTGACGTTCCCGGCGAGCATCTTCATGGTCAACGAGAGGAAAATGGCTTGTGTCCGGTCGCCTTCAATGCGGCATTGATGTCATCGCGTGTGTTGACGATACGGCCGTCTACGTTGCAATCCGATTGCACCGGCTTCGCACCGGCAGCAAATCCCACGCCGCTCAGTTTGGTCGCTACCCATTGCGGATTACGCCTTTCCAGCGCGAACGTCATGATCCCGGCCTGGTCGTCCGTCAACATCAATTCGCCATCCTTGTCCGCCAACGCGACGCATAAGAATGCGGCGTCGTGGTCCTTGAGCAGATCGACCACGACATAGCGATAGTCCTTCAGCTCCAGCTTGGTGTCGTTCAATCGATGTGTGGCCGCCAGTATTTGGGCGCGGTCAGAGTCGCTCTTGTCCAGATCGCGGGCATACGCGATGTTGGCAATGGCCGTGGTGAGGATCAGTGCGCATGCAGCAAGCTTGGTTAGCTTCATCATCAAGAATATTCGAGAATCAGTCATTCAGCATCGATCCGTCAATTTAATACGAATTCCGACAGGAACGTAATTTTTCCGGGTTGGAAGAACCTGTCGCGATTGCCGTTGACTCCGATTCGCGAAGCTAAGGGCACTTCATACCAGCCAGGACACTGCCCGCCTTCCCGCCACGATTTCCATTACATCATTTGACGCGCGAATTATCGAGCGCGTATCGCTCGGCGCCACGGCGCGCATGTTCACCACTGGCGCGGCCCCGTGCTGCACGGCTTTCGCCCGAGCACACTCGCTCCGTCGAGTTCATCGAATCGACTGCGTACACAACCATCACATTACCGCCAACTCAAGCGGAAACCTGCGGTAAACAAATCGTTGTGGATTCCCAACGGATCGAAAATTGTGTCGTGACCTAATGGCGGCTCCTGACGAAGGCCCGTCGCTTCGGCAGGAAGGAAAGCAGTTTCGTACCATGCCAGGAGAGTCAATGATGAAAGGTATCTTGAGGAAATCGCTGTTGTCGCTTGCGATGCTGGCCGCCTTCACGGCCGCGCATGCGCAGAGCACGGTGACGCTTTACGGCGTCATCGACGAGTCGCTGCAGTTCACGCACAACGCCACGCCCACCGGCAGCAACCAGCTCGGCCTGTATTCGGGCAACCTGTCCGGCAGCCGCTGGGGGATGATGGGCAGCGAGGATCTCGGCGGCGGGCTGAAAGCGATCTTCCAGCTCGAGAGCGGCTTCAACGTCAACAACGGCAAGATGGGAACCTACAACGGCACGACGTCGTTGTTCGGCCGTCAGGCCTACGTCGGCCTGCAAAGCGCGCAGTACGGCACGCTCACGCTCGGCCGCCAGTACGATCCGCTGGTCGACCAGGTTCAGGGGCTGACCGAGGACAATTACTTCGGCAGCACGTTCGCCACCGCCGGCGACGTCGACAACTATGACAACAGCTCGCGCACCAACAATGCGATCAAGTACCTGTCGCCGAGCTACGGCGGGCTGCAGGTCGAGACGATGTACGCGCTCGGCGGCGTCGCGGGGCAAACCGGCTCGGGGCAGACCTGGGCAGTGGCCGCGGCGTACAACAACGGCCCGTTCTCGCTGGCCGCCGGTTACTACGTGGCCGACAACTCGAATTCGACGATCGCGCGCACCGGCTGGTCGTCGACCTCCGACGGCACCTTCGACGGCCCGGTGAACTCGGGGTACGCGACTGCGAAGTCGATCAACATCGCGCGCGTCGCCGCACGCTACATCGCCGGCCCGTACACGCTCGGCCTCGCATACAGCAATTCGGCGTACAAGGCGGACGCGCAGTCGGCATTCGCGTCGACCGAGAAGTTCAACACCGGCCAGGCGTACGTGAACTACCAGGCCGCGCCGGCGCTGCTGCTCGGCCTCGGCTACAGCTATACGCATGCAAGCGGCGTGACCAACGCGTCCTATAACCAGGTATCGCTGGGCGCCGACTACAGCCTGTCGAAGCGCACCGACGTGTATCTCGTCGGCGCATGGCAGAAGGCGACCGGCACGCAGCTGAACGCGGACGGCACGGTGTCGAGCGCGGAAGCGTCGATCGGCTCGTACGGCGTGGCCGGCACGAACAGCCAGGACATGGTCAGCCTCGGCATTCGCCACCGGTTCTGATCGCAGGCCGCGCCGGCTGTCGTTCGCGGCGGCCGGCGCACGCGCCTTGTCACCGCGACGCGCCCGCATTTCATCGCAATCATTTGAAATATTGCGGTGTTCCAGCGCACCGAAACGTGCTTTCCCCCGCGATATTCCCGAACACGACGACCGCTCGCGCGTCTTCACGCGGCATCGATTACCGATCGTGCACATTGCCCGCTGTCACCCACGCCGAATATCTCAATAATGGCCGCCCACTCTTGCGCGGGTTCCAATTCAATCCGCTTACGATGCGTCATTCGTGGAGTCCTGAATATGACGAAACAATCCTGAAATTTATTTGACGATCGTGTGACCTATGCTTCCGTCACACCGCGCACCGGCCACGCCGAGCGCGGCAGTCATCCCCGACAGTGAAAGTAAAAGGCCCGATCATGTATCACACGATGCGCATGGAAGTCTCCACCGAATCCGGCTATCCAGTGATCCGGTTCACGATCGACGGCCAGACGTCCGTACTCGGCGTTCACGACATCGACCAGATGATCCTGCAGCTCGCGACCGCACGCGCCGCGATGCAGCCGACCCATCCGGTCGAACCGCCGGAAGGCCAGTATCCACTGCAGATCGACCCGTGCTGGCGCGTCGACCGGCTCGCCGATTACGACGGCGCGGTGCTGTCGATCCGTCATGTCGGAATGGGCTGGATCGCGTTCGCGCTGCCCGCCGTCAACCTGACCACCCTCGTCGAGGCGCTCGCTTCTCCGCCGGAGATGGCCGCGCCGGTCAACCACGCGATGCTGAACTGATGCGCTACCGGCACTGACCGGTTTTGACGTCGGCTTGCCGAACCCTATCCCATTTACTTCGCAATACGAATCGTCACCGCGATCCTCGCCTCGCCGGCCCGGGTCGTGGCCTTCCGTTCCTTATTGACAAGGACCTGCCCATCATGCGAATCGCATCATCGACCGCCACGCCCGCCCTGCAACCTTCCGCCTATGCGCTGTCGGATGTCGGCGCCTGCACGTGGTGCCTGCTGCCGCCCGACACATCGCCCGCCGTTTCCGGGGCCGGCCACGCACACGCATTCGACGCACACCCGATCTTCCGCTGCCGCCTCACCGGCCGCTATACCTCCGGGCTGTCGCTGAACGTCGTCTGCGGCAACGGCTACGCAACCGTGCACCAACTGGCGCAATCGCACGTCGACACAGTCTCGCGCCTGCTCGTTCGCGACGAGCAGAACGACGCCGGGCATCGGGTTCATGCATTCGACGACGGGATCGCCTGGCAGTGAAGAAGAGTTCGTTGAAGTTCGGCTGGCTCGCCCGGCTTTTCTGGCTCACGCCGGCCGCTTTCCCCGCTCACGCGCAGCCGGTGCAGGCCGCACAATCAGCGCCCGATGCGCCGCCTTCGAGCGGCTTCGCGATCCAGGACATCCGCGTCGAGGGTCTGACGCGCATCGAACCCGGCACGGTGTTTTCGTATCTGCCGTTCAAGATCGGCGACACCTTCACCGACGACAAGGCGTCGGCCGCGATCCGCGCGCTCTATGCGACCGGGTTCTTCAACGACGTGCGGATCGGGACGGAAGGCAACGTCGTGATCGTGAACGTCGTCGAGCGCTCGGTGATCGGCACGATCGATTTCGCGGGGCTGCACGAATTCGACAAGGACGCGATCGAGAAGGCGATGAAGTCGGTCGGGCTCGTCTCCGGGCATGCGTACGACCCGTCGCTCGTCAGCAAGGCCGAGCAGGAACTCAAGCGGCAGTACCTGACGCGCGGCTACTACGCGGCCGAAGTGACCACCACGGTGAGCCCGATCGACCGCAACCGGGTGGCGCTGCTGTTTTCGGTCGTCGAGGGGCCGAGCGCGAAGATCCGGCAGGTCGCCTTCGTCGGCAATCGTGTGTTCAGCGACGCGACGCTGCGCGACGAAATGCAGCTGTCGACGCCGAACTGGTTCTCCTGGTACACGAAGGACGACCTGTATTCGAAGGACAAGCTCGCCACCGATCTCGACGCCGTGCGCGCGTACTACCTCGATCGCGGCTATCTGGAATTCAACATCGATTCGACCCAGGTATCGCTGTCGCCGGACCGCAAGGACATGGACCTGACCATCGTGCTGCACGAAGGCCGGCCATACACGATCTCGGGCATCCGGCTGGCCGGCGACTTGCTCGGGCGCGAGGCCGAGCTGAACCGGATCGTCGCGATCCGTGCGGGCGAGCGCTTCTCGGCGGCGAAACTCAAGGACACGACACAGGCGCTGATCGACAAACTCGGCGAGTACGGCTACGCGTTCGCGACGATCAATACCGTCCCGCAGATCGACCAGCAGCACCACACGGTCGATCTCACGCTGCAGGTCACGCCCGGGCGGCGCGTCTACGTGCGGCACATCGACATTTCCGGCAACACGCGCACCCGAGACGAGGTGATCCGTCGCGAGATGCGGCAGATGGAAGACGCGTGGTTCGATTCGTCTCGGCTCAAGCTGTCGAAGGATCGCATCAACCGCCTCGGCTATTTCACCGACGTCGACGTGACGACCGTGCCCGTCGAAGGCACCGCCGACCAGGTCGACGTGCAGGTGAAGGTGACCGAGAAACCGACCGGCACGATCTCGCTCGGCCTGGGCTACGGGTCCGGCGAAGGCCCGATCATCTCGGCCGGCGTGTCGCAGGACAACGTGTTCGGCAGCGGCCAGACGATTGCCGTCAACGCGAACACCGCGACGACGATGCGCACGCTGAGCGTGTCGCAGACCGATCCGTACTTCACGATCGACGGCGTCAAGCGCATCACCGACGTGTACTACCGGACGACGCAGCCGCTCTACTATTCCAGCACGAACGACACGAGCTTCCGGATCATCTCGTACGGGGTCGACACGAAGTTCGGCATCCCGTTTTCCGAGACCGACATGGTGTATTTCGGGCTCGGGCTCGAACAGGACCGCCTCGACGTCGATTCGACGACCCCGCAGAGCTACGTCGACTACGTGAAGACGTTCGGCCGCGTATCGAACGTCGCGCCGTTCACGATCGGCTGGTCGCGCGACCAGCGCGACAGCGTGCTGATCCCGGGGCGCGGCTACTACCTGCAGGCGAACGCGGAATACGGCACGCCGATCGGCTCCGTGTCGTACTACAAGACCGACGTGCAGGCGCAGTACTACCACTCGTTCGCGCGCGGCCTCGTGCTCGGGTTCAATGTCCAGGCCGGCTACGGCAACGGCCTCGGCGGCCAGCCGTACCCGATCTTCAAGAACTACTTCGCGGGCGGCATCGGCTCCGTGCGCGGCTACGAGCCCGGTTCGCTCGGCCCGCGCGACGCGACGACGGGCGACCCGATCGGCGGCTCGAGGATGGTGGTCGGTAACGTCGAGATGACCGTTCCGCTGCCCGGCACCGGCTACGACCGCACGCTGCGCGTATTCACGTTCGTCGACGGCGGCAACGTGTGGGGCACCGAAGGCAACAGCGTGGGCGCGAACGGCTTGCGGTACAGCTACGGCGTCGGGCTCGAATGGATCTCGCCGATCGGCCCGCTGAAGATCGACTATGCGCTGCCGATCGTCCACCACACCGGCGACCAGTACCAGAAGTTCCAGTTCCAGATTGGCACGTCGTTCTGATTCCGCGCCCGGCCCGCGCCACACCTTGCGCGGCGGCCTCGTCGCCCGCCTGCGCGCCTCGGCGATCGCACTGCTCGTCGAGGCCGCGCTGTCGGTCGCGCTCGGCGCGCCGCGCGATGCCGATGCGCAGTTGCAGAATGCCGCGGCCGCTCCTTACCCGCTCGGCGACGCATGGGGGCTGCGCATCGCGTCGCAGCTCGTCGAGCACCCGCTCGCGGCCGGCCAGGCCGCGACGACGTTCGGGATCGGCGCGACCGCCACCGGCACCGTCGATCAGGACCTGTCGCTGCACGGGAATGCGGAGCTGCGCCGCGGCACGTCGGTCGTGAAGGCCGATGCGATCCACTACGACGAGGACACCGACATGACCGACGCCTACGGCCATGTGGTCGTCGTACACGACGGTAACGCCTTCGCCGGCCCCGACGCGCATCTGCGACTCGACAGCGTCGAAGGCACGATGACGTCGCCGCATTACCGCTTCAACCTGACGGGCGGCTCAGGCTCCGGCACGCGCGTGGATCTTCTCGACGATTCGCGCGAAGTCGTCTACGACGGCACGTACACGACCTGCCACTGCGCGAACGATCCCGCGTGGTATCTCAGGGCGTCGCGGCTCGATCTCGACAATGCCGCGGGCATTGGCGTCGCGCACGACGGCGTGCTGGTCTTCGCGGGCTTGCCGCTGTTTGCGTCGCCGTGGATGTCGTTTCCGCTGAACGATCAACGCAAGACCGGGATCCTGCCGCCCACGTTCTCGATCAGCTCGACGAACGGCTATGACGTCGCGGTGCCGATCTATTTCAATCTCGCGCCCAACTACGACCTGACGGTCACGCCCCGCCTGATGACCAAGCGCGGCGCGATGCTGACGACCGACACCCGCTACCTGAGCCCGACCTATTCCGGCTCGCTGTCCGTCAGCGTGCTGCCGGACGACGCGACGACGCACACCAATCGCTACTCGATCGCGTTCCAGCATCGCGAGAACCTCGGCAACGGCTTCGCCGCGTACGCGAACTACAACCGCGTGTCCGACGCGTCGGTGCCGTCGGACTTCTCGAACGCGAACTCGCTCGTCGTCGGCTCGCAGACGCTGTTCCAGCAGGAAGCGGGCGTCACCTACAACCACGGCCCGTGGTCCGTGCTCGCGCGCGTGCAGAACTGGCAGTCGTTCACGACCGCACCGCCGTACAACCGCGAACCGGAGCTCGATGCGAAATACACGCGCTACAACGTCGGCGGTTTCGATTTCGGCGCCGACGTGAACGCGACGCGCTTCACGATCCCGACCGCCGATTCGACCGAAGGCAACCGGCTCACGTTCGACACCTACGTCAGCTATCCGATCGTGGCGCCCGGATGGTATGTGACGCCGAAGCTCCAGTGGCATGCGGCGTCGTACGACCTGACGTCGATCGGCAGCGACGCGCCGGCCGGACAGCCGAAAAACTTCACCGTCAACGTGCCGACCGCGAGCCTCGACATGGGCGCCACGTTCGAGCGTGCGGTCCGGCTGTTCGGCATCGACATGATCCAGACGCTCGAACCGAGGCTTTACTACGTCGATACGCCGTACCGCAATCAGACCTTCGCGCCGGCGTTCGACACCGCGCCGCTCGACTTCGGTCTCGCGGAGATCTTCACGAGCAACCGCTTCGTCGGCGGCGACCGCGTGAGCGACATGAACCGGCTGACCGCCGGCGTCACGACACGCTTCGTCGATGCCGGCAGCGGCGCCGAGCTCGCGCGCTTCGTGCTCGCGCAGGAGTATTACTTTCGCGCGTCGCAGGTCACGATGCCGGGCGATACGCCGCCGACGGTCGGTCCGTCCGACGTGGTCGCCGGCGCCGCGTTCCATATCGGCACCGGCCTCGAGCTTCAGCAGGCGGTCGAGTACAACCAGTCGAGCAACGAACTGACCCAGACGATGGCCGGCATCGACTGGAAGCCGGCCGACGGCAGGGTCGTCAATCTCGCGTACCTGTACGCGCGCGCGAACGCGACGCTCGACGACGAGCCCGAGAACCAGGTGCTGCTGTCCGCGCAATGGCCGCTGACGCATGCGCTGTCGGGCGTCGGCTCGGTCGACTACGACCTCGCCGCGCACCGGCTGGTCAGCGGGCTGCTCGGGTTCCAGTACGCGGCCGACTGCTGGGCCGTCAGCTTCGCGCTGCAGAAATACACCAACTACAACGGCACGACGTCGCCGACCACCGGCACCCGCGTGCTGGTGCAGTTGCAGCTCAACGGCCTGAGCCGCATCGACAACGGGCTGCTGCAGCAATTTCGCACGAGCGTGCCCGGGTATTCGACGCCGACGCTGCCGGCGCCGACGTCGCGGTTCAGCAACTATCCGTAAGCCACGCAATCGGCGAAGGCAGCGTCGGTTGCGCGCGGCACCACGCCGTCGGGCGGCCGACGATCGCCAGGACTCCGGCCGTGCCCGTCCCGCCGGCCCTCGCCGATCAGCGCGTCGTGCGCAAGGGTGCGCCGCGGCCCGGTTTCGATCCCCCTGGATGCACGGCGCCCGCACGGGTCGGGATCAACCCGCGATTCGCCCCCGCACGCTTCTCCGCAATCCCGACGCGGCGTAGGATGAGCGGCGCAGACGCCACGGCCTGCACCACCCGGACACCCCGCATGAAACCACACCACCCGCTCACGACCGAAACGTGGCGCATGGACGACGCCACGGCCGCCACCTGGATCAGCGCGGCCCACCTCGGTCGCCGCAAAAAGTATGACAAGGGCGCCACGATCTACCGGCAGGGCGAACCTGGCACCACGTTCTACTTCCTGCTGTCGGGCCGCGTGCAGGTCTCGATCTTCCAGCGCGACGGTGCCGAATTCATTCTCGAAGTCATGGGGCGCTGGTCGATGTTCGGCGAGAGCCCGGCAATCGACGGCCACTCGCGCATCGCCACGGCCATCACGGTCGAGGCGTCCGAGTTGCTCGAATTCGACATCCGCGCGATCGAGGACGCGATACCGTCGTCCCCCGAGCTCGCGATGGCGCTGCTGCGCGTCATCGCGCTCAAGCAGCGCATTCTGGCGTCGCGCATCCAGTACCTCGCCCTCCCCAAACCCGAAATGCGCATCGGCGAGCTGCTCGGCAGGTTGTCGGATCTGTATGGCGAACCGCTCGACGGCCACACGCTGATCACGATCCCGCTCACGCACGAGCAGATCGCCGCGATGACGGGCGCCACGCGCGTGACCGTCACACGCGCGCTGAAGCGGCTCGCCGACCTTGGTGCGATCGAGATCCGGCAGCGGCGCATCTGGGTAATGGATGCGTCCCGGCTGCTCGGCTGATTTGTAAACGCCTATACAGACTTCTCTTCGGGGCGCCGGTAAAGTCCGCGCATCGGCTGTCCGCTGGCGGACGCCCCACCCCGTGAAGGAGAAGTCATGAACGGCATTGAACGGTTGCGCCTCCCCGAAGACGATCCGACGTTCGGCGGAAATCGCGTCTTCGAACTATTTCAGTATGCGCCGGCGGTCACCGCCAACGGCCTCGTGTTCATCGCCGGGCAGGTCGGCCTGCACCCGGACGGTTCGATTCCAGCGTCGCCTGTCGAGCAGATCGACGCGGCATTCCGGCGCGTCGAGGCGATCCTCGCGCACCTCGGACTGGATTTCTCGGATGTCGTCGAACTGGTTTCCTATCACGTCGACGTCGGCGCGCATCTGGCCGACTTTCGCACCGTGAAGGCGCAATACATACGCGCCGACTTTCCCGCATGGACGATCCTTGGTGTCGCCGCGCTGGCGCGCCCGGAATTCATCGTCGAGATCAAGATCGTCGCGGCGACCCGCAACGCATGACACCTCTTGCGCGTGCATGACAATCAGGAGTTCGATATGAATCACCCGGCCAGGACTGACGGATTCGCGTTCGTCGAATTCGTTTCATCCGCCCCCTCCGAACTGGTCGACCTGTTCGAACGCTTCGGCTTTCGTGTCGCCGGACGATCGCGACACGACATGATCCTGATGACGCAAGGCGCTGCCGCATTCGTCGTGAACGGCACCCCGAATGCGTTCCGGGATCGACATGGCGCGTCCGTGCGGGCAATCGCGATTCGCGTCGACGACGCGCGCCGCGCGCAGGAGCAGGCGCTGGCTGGCGGCGCACGCATCGCGCTGCCTGAAGCCGAAGGCGCCTTCGTCGTCGATACGCCGACCATTCTGGGTATCGGCGACAGCCTCGTGTATTTCGTCGACACCGATATCCGCGACGTGTTCAGCCTGCCGGTCGAACCGCATCGCGCACCGGCGAGCGACGCGCGCATCGTCGCGGTCGATCACACGTCGAACATCGTCCACCCGGAGAATCTCGACCGCTGGGCGGATTTTTACCGCGATACCTTCGGTTTCGACGAACGGCAATACCTTGAAGTGAAGGGCCGCGCCACCGGCATGCGCGCGCGCTCGATGGTCAGCCCGTGCGGACGCGTATCGATTCCGGTCGCGGCCGCCGCGCACGACCAGCCCGGCGTGCTGAACCAGAACGACGAGTTCATTCGCGACTACGGCGGAGAAGGCATCCAGCATATCGCGCTGCTGAGCGCCGATATCGAGGTGACGCTCGACCGCCTTGCCGCGGCCGGCATCGCGTTCATGGCCCCGCCTTCGCCGCACTATTACACCGGCATCGACACGCGACTGCCCGGACACGGCCTCGACGTGGAACGGCTGGCCGCGCGCGGCATTCTCGTCGACGGAAAAGGACCGGAGCACATCCTGCTCCAGCGCTTCACGCGGCGCCAGATCGGCCCCGTGTTCTTCGAAATCATCGAGCGGTGCGGCGAAGACGGGTTCGGCGAGGGTAATTTCAAAGCGCTGTTCGAATCGCAGGAACTGGATCAGCAGGCGCGCAATACGCAGCAATGAAAGCGGGCCGCGGACCGTTGCGCCGCGGCATCCGCAAGCGCCTGTCGCCCTGCCATGCCTGATGCGCGCGAGCAGAATCCCGAGCGGCGCGGCGTTTCGCACCCCGTGCGCCCGCGCCCAGTTCAACGCCCCTGCCGTGGTCGCACCCGTGTCGTTTACAACCGGGTTCCGGGCGCATGACCGATAGTCGCCGGCACCCGTTTCTCTAAACTGGTTCACACAACAAACCTGCTCGACGTCGACCGCAACGCGCGTCATTTCACCGACATCGAGGCAACCCCGAGACACCCGCCTTCGCTGTCCATCGGCCCGCACGACTCCACTGCACACCCGCCCGGCCGGCTGCCAAGGCAATTCCAGGAGAGTTCTTTGAGCCCGTCGCAAGCGCACCCCGCGAAAGCCCGGTCTTCGCGCAAGTCCGTCAAGCTGGATGACATCACGATCGTCGACCCCGCCGTCCTCAAGCGCGCGGTCGGCGCCATGGCGTTCGGCAACGCGATGGAATGGTTCGACTTCGGCGTGTACAGCTACATCGCCGTCACGCTCGGCAAGGTGTTCTTCCCGTCCAGCAGCCCGTCCGCGCAGCTGCTCGCAACCTTCGGCACGTTCGCGGCCGCGTTCCTCGTGCGCCCGCTCGGCGGCATGGTGTTCGGCCCGCTCGGCGACCGCATCGGCCGCCAGCGCGTGCTCGCCGCCACGATGATCATGATGGCCGTCGGCACCTTCGCGATCGGCCTGATCCCCAGCTACGCGTCGATCGGCATCATGGCGCCCGTGCTGCTGCTCGTCGCGCGCCTCGTGCAGGGTTTCTCGACCGGCGGCGAATACGGCGGCGCAGCCACCTTCATCGCCGAATTCTCGACCGACAGGCGCCGCGGCTTCATGGGCAGCTTCCTCGAGTTCGGCACGCTGATCGGCTATACGCTCGGCGCGGCGACGGTCGCCCTGCTCACCGCGTCGCTGTCGCAGGAAGCGCTGCTGTCGTGGGGCTGGCGCGTGCCGTTCTTCATCGCCGGCCCGCTCGGTCTCGTGGGCCTCTACGTCCGGCTGAAACTCGAGGAAACGCCCGCCTTCAAGAAGGAAGCCGAAGCACGCGAAGCGGACGAACGGTCGCGGCCGAAACAACGCTTCGCGGCGCTGCTCGTCGAACAGTGGCGGCCGCTGCTGCAATGCGTCGGCCTCGTGCTGATCTTCAACGTGACCGACTACATGGCGCTGTCGTACCTGCCGAGCTACCTGTCGGCGACGCTGCACTTCCGCGAATCGCACGGCCTGTTCCTGGTGCTGCTCGTGATGGTGCTGATGATGCCGATGACGCTCTACGCCGGGCACCTGTCGGACAAGGTCGGCCGCAAGCCGGTGATGATGGCCGGCTGCGTGGGCCTGCTCGTGCTGGCCGTGCCGGCGCTGATGCTGATCCGCACCGGCGGCATGCTGCCCGTGTTCGGCGGGATGCTGATCTACGGCGTGCTGCTGTCGACGTTCACCGGCGTGATGCCGTCGGCGCTGCCCGCGCTGTTCCCCACGCGCATCCGCTACGGCGCGCTCGCGATCGGCTTCAACGTGTCGGTGTCGCTGTTCGGCGGCACGACCCCGCTCGTCACCGGATGGCTGGTCGATCGCACCGGCGACCTGATGATGCCCGCGTACTACCTGATGGGCGCCTCGTTCATCGGCATCGTGTCGGTGCTCGCGCTGCGCGAGACCGCACGCCAGCCGCTGCCCGGCTCCGCGCCGTGCGTGGCGAGCCGCGCGGAGGCGCTGAGCCTCGTTCGCGGCGGGGCCGACGAAGCACGCGGGCGGGACAGGAAGCTCACGCCGATCAGCGAACGCGCGTGATGCCGGCGCTGGTCGCGTTGGCTCGCGTGGCGTGGCGCCACGCGACACGCGCCGGCGTCAGCCCGCCGACAGCCGCTGCGTGTCGAACCAGTCGAGCAGCGCACGCGTGACGAACGCGGGATTTTCCAGATTCGAGATGTGGCCGGCGTCCGGCACCAGCGCATGCGGGCACCCGATCACGCTCGCCATCTTCACGGTTTCCGACGGCGGGCGCGCCATGTCGCCCGCACCGCACATCAGCAGCGTGCGTTCGGCGTCCAGTTCGGCGAGTGCCGACAGCGTGTCGGGCCGGCCGAAGATCAGCCGGCCGAGCGGGACGATCGATTGACGCAGCCGGTCGGCCGGCAGGTTCGCGAGCGCATCGCGAAACGCGGACGGCACCGGGCCCGCGAGATTGACGTCCGGCCGGAAGAACAGCGGCACGATCGCATCGAGCAACGGCGGCGCGATACGACCCGCCGCGGCGATGGCGTCGAGCATCCCGAAGTAGCGCAGCCGCGTCGCTTCGGGCTCGGCCTCGAGCGACGCATCCATCAGCACGAGCGCGCGCACGCGCTGCGGTTCGCGCAACGCGAGCCGCGCGCCCCACATGCCGCCGACGCTGAGCCCGACGAGCGCACACTGTTCGATCTCCAGCGCGTCGAGCAGCGCACTCGCCTGCGCGGCGAGATCGTCGAGCGTCTGCGTGCCTTCGGGCAGCGCGCCCGATGCACCATGTCCCCACAGGTCCGGCACGATGACACGATACCGGCGCGACAGCGCGTCGATCTGCGGCGCCCACATCGCCGAATCCCACAGATAGCTGTGCCCGAGCAACACCGGAAACCCGGTACCGTGATCCTGGTAATGCAGGGTGCTGCCATGAATGTTCACTGCGGGCATGTCGTCTCCGGTGTCGGCGCGCTCGGCAGCGGCCCCGAACCGGGCGCCGCGGTCAGCGGCGTGCTGCAACGAATGCGAAGCGGCGCATCATCGCACAGGTTGCAGGCGCGACGCATGACGATTCGCATGCGCCCACGCATCGGACCTGCCGCATGACACCGTCGACACGCACGCGTGACGGCGTGACGCGACCGTCCTATCCGACCCGATACATCGGCACCACGTTGCTGCCGCCCGTTTCCTGGTCCGACGCGAGCGGATGACTCGCCTGTTCGAGCAGCCAGTTGGTCAGCACCGCGATATCGAACTCGTTGCACGCATCCGGGTTATGCACCAGCACGTAGCTGCCCGATGCAACCGTGCAGTGCGGGAACAACTCCACGAGCCGGCCCTGCTTCAGCAACCCGTCGACCAGCGGCCGCCGCCCGATCGCAATGCCGTGCCCGTCGACCGCCGCCTGCACCAGCTGGTCGTACTGGCTGAAATGCAGCGCGCCGGCAGGCCGCAGGCGCGGCACACCCAGCTCCTTCAGCAGATGGCTCCACCCGTGCCAGGGCCACTCGCCGCGCGGATCGTCGAGATGCAGCAGCACGTGCTTGTCGAGGTCCTCCGGCTTCATCGACGCAGCGTCGCCCGCCGCCGACATCAGGCTCGGGCTGCAGACCGCCACGACGCGCTCGCGAAACAGCACGTCCGTCTCGTCCGTCGACGTATACGGGCCTGCATATCGCACGGCCAGGTGCAAACGTTTGCGTTTAAGATCTTCAATTTCGCTCGTTGCCGATACACGTACATCGATGTCGGGGTAGCTTGCGCGGAACGAACCGAGGCGCGGAATCAGCCACAGCGCCGCGAACGAAACAGTGGTCGACAACGAGATCGCACGCTGGCCGACACTCGACGACAGCTTGCCGATCACCGATTCCAGGTCGGACAACGCGAACGAGATCGCGTCGTACAGCTCCCGTCCCTTGTCGGTCAGCGTCAGGGAACGAATGTGCCGGTGAAAGAGCTCGATCCGGAGCTGCTCCTCGAGCGCCTTGACCTGGCGACTCACGGCGGATTGCGTGACGTTCAGTTCCTGCCCCGCACGCGTAAAGCTCAAATGACGCGCCGCGCATTCGAAGCCTCTCAGGAAATCCAGCGAAGGCATACTTCTCAATCGCTTTGCCAATCTCACATTAGCCATACCGCCGCCTCAAAGTTGCACCCACCGACAGGCAAGTCGCCGTTCGTCTCCCTGAATCGTTTCTCCTATTTGGATTCGGGAACGATTTTATATTGAAGCATGGATGCAGATCATTCTTATTTTCAATCGTGACACTCGTATTTATCTATCAATTTTGATCGACCCGATATTCTTACATTAGCATTATGAAGTAGTGATTTTGTAAATAAATATACTACCGGAGCGATGCTGGTTGTGGCCGCGAAAGGCTCGCAAAAACAGGACATTACGGGCACATATCCACGCCCAGAAAGCCATCCCGACGCTACAACAGAGGCACATCTCGATGCCTACAATTCAATTTCACTTACCAGACATTTTTATTCATTTACCGGATTGCGAAAAGAATACGCATCTCAACATTCACGCGGAATACTATTTAAATCCTCAATTTCATGTTTATGAAAATATACTAAACGCATGAAATTGAATTGCGCCATGCACCCCCCGGAAATTGATGAACCAATTATGTCCGGAATTGAATATTCCGTCGACCGGAAACGGCAATCGGCGTGCATGACGACGCCACGCCGTCCGGAATCGGTTCCGTCCTTTACTGGACGGAATGCGTGTCGCTATACGCTGTCCACCACGCCGTCCGCCACACGGTTCGTCCGCGCGGTCACTTCGCGGCGATAGCGGTTAAGTTCCTGCGCGGACGTGAACGTACGCTCGAACAGGATCGACAGGTTGTGCAGGATCCGCTCGACAACCTTCTTTTCCCACTCGCCGTCGAAACGGATCTGCTCGTCGAGCCAGCGCTCGAGCCATTCCGGATCGGGCAGGCGCGACTGCACGGTGTCGCGCGGGAACAGCGCCTGGTTCACGTGCAGGTTGGTCGGGTGCAACGGCTTCTCGGTGCGGCGCGCCGACGCCATCAGCACGCCGATCTTCGCGAACGCGGCACGGGCGACGTCGCCGCAATCGTTCAGTGCCTTCTTCATGTAACGCAGGTATGCGCCGCCGTGGCGCGCTTCGTCGCGCGAGATCGTTTCGTAGATCTGCTTGATGACAGGCTCGGTGTGCCAGTCGGCCGCGCAGCGGTACCAGTGATTCAGGCGGATCTCGCCGCAGAAATGCAGCATCAGCGTCTCGAGCGGCGGCGCCGGATCGAATTCGAAGCGCACCGCGTGCAGCTCCGCTTCGGTCGGCACCCTCTCCGGCCGGAAGCGGCGCAGATACTCCATCAGCACGAGCGAATGCTTCTGCTCTTCAAAGAACCACACGCTCATGAACGCGGAAAAGTCGCTGTCGTGCCGGTTGTCGCGCAGGAACATTTCCGTCGCAGGCAGCGCCGACCATTCGGTGATCGCATTCATCCTGATCGTCTCGGCCTGCTCGTCGGTGAGCCGCGACGCGTCGAACCGGCTCCACGGGATGTCCTTCTCCATGTCCCAGCGCACCGCTTCCAGCGACCTGAAAAGTTCCGGATAGAGCATCGTCGTCACCGTCGTTGAAAAACATTCGGGCGCGGCACGCACGCGGGCAGCACTGCCTCGGTCATGCCGATTGCGTGGACGCCGGCGCCGTCGCTTCCGCGTCGGGCGCACGGTCGTCCGCGTCGTCGTCCACCGTACGCGGCGACAGCCTGCCGCGCAGCAGCGCGTAATAGAACTGCCGGTATGTGCGGTGGTAGTAGCGGATGCGCGGCCCGATTGCGCCATGCAGGTCGTGCAGCCGCTCGATCGGCAGGTTCGGCATCATGTGGTGCTCGACGTGATAGTTGTTGCCGTTCGTGAACCACGTCATGAACGCATTGCTCTCGATCGTCCGCGTGTTGCGGAACGGATCGGTGCTCGTCAGGTCGCAGCGGTAATGCTCGGGCATCTCGACCAGCGCATGCACGGGTGCCGCCACGAACACGAGCGGCACGACCCACACCCACACGACGAACCACGTGTGCAGCGCGAACGACACGCCGGCGAGCAGCGCGATCGCCGCGACCATCAGCAGGTGATCGCGGCGGATCGCGCGCGACACCAGCGGGTTGTCACCGAAGCGTGCGCCCGGCACGACGAGCTTCGCGACGTTCTTCGCGAACTGGATATAGTGCGCGGCCATCGACAGGCGCCACGCCCACAGCCCGAGATTGACAACGGGGCTCGCGCCGTACTGGTCGCCGTAGTCGAAGAACTCCTTGTTCTCGGGCGTGCCGAGCAACCGGTGATGGCGCAGGTGGCTGTCCTGGTACGCATGGAACGACACGAGCATCGGCATGCCGAGCAGCACGCCGAACACCATGTTGAGCCGCTTGCTCCTGAACCCCTGGTAATGCAGCGCCTGGTGCTGCAGCTCGACGCCGTGCGCGTACATCGCGCCGATCAGCAGGATGCCGACGACCTTCAGGACCACCACCGTCGACAGCGCGAACAGCATGCCGTGCGCGATGAGCGCGACGTAGACCGCGAGCTTCAGCGAGAAGACGACGCCGCTCGGGCGGCTCTTCATGTCGGCAACCGGTTTCTGACGGGCGAGAAGCGATGAGGTGACGGACAAAATGCTCTCCTTGGCCGGACCCTGCCCGGCACGATGACGCGGCGACACTGGCGCGCTGCCGGGTTGCAATTCTTCTGTGAGTCGATGCTTCGGACAAACGAATTTTCCGAACGCATTGCATGACGCCCGCGCATGAGCGCACCACATCGTGAACTAGACGACCGGTCGAATGCGTACCGACCATTCACGTCGCGCGGGCTCACACGTATACGCACATGGCAACGCCGAGTGGATGCGTGCTGCTCATGCATAGCCTGCAAATATTCCGTTTGTCGCGTCATGTCGATCCGGCAAGAATCCCCCTCACTCGACGAACGGCGCCGCCGGCACCGTGGCGCGAGCGGCCGTGTTCCTCAAGGGGAGAACCCTCGTGACGAAGTGCGCATCCACCATTCATCGCCTGATCGAATCGCTCGAGGACGTTGCGGGCGCCATGCATCGCATGACGTTCGTCGACGACGCCGGCAACGAGGCGAGCATCACGTACCGGCGCTTCGCTGAAGAGGTGTTCCGTCAGGCCGGCGCACTGCGCGAACTCGATGTGCGCGAGAACGACCTGGTGATGCTGGCCTTGCCCGCGTCGGTCGAGCACGCGGCCGCGATGATGGCCTGCGTGATGACGGGCGCACTGCCCTGCACCGTGCCGGTTCCCGCGCGCCGCGCCACCACCGGGCGCCAGGTGATCGACGTCGCCTGCGAGCTGTACCGGCCGCGCCTCGTCATCGCCGCGGATGCGCAATCGGCTGCGTGGCGCGACGACGCGTTTCCCGCTTCATCCACGCGGGTCGTCGATCTCGACACGCTGTCGATCGTCGCGGATGCCGGTGCACGTGCGCTGATCAGCGCGAAGCATGGCCGCGATCCGCATCATGTCCAGCTCACGTCCGGCTCGACATCGCATCCGAAGGCCGCGGTACTCAGCCACGAGAACGTGATCGCGAACGTGCTCGGCATCGGCGGGTCGGTGCGGTTCGACCTCGCGGCCGGCGACGGCACCGCGTCGTGGCTGCCGCTCTATCACGACATGGGGCTGCTCACGCTGCTGTCGAACATGCATTACCGCGCGCCGCTGCTGATGATGCAGCCGAACAGCTTCATCCGGAATCCGCTCGGCTGGTTGAAGCGCATCGCGTCGGCGCGTGCGACGACGACGTCGGTGCCGACCTTCGCGTTGCGCTACTGCGTGCGCCGTTTCAATGCCGCCGCGATGGAAGGCGTCGACCTCTCCGCGTGCCGCAACATCTTCATCGGCGGTGAACGCGTGGACGATGCGACGCTGCGCGACTTCGCCGCGACGTTCGCGCCGTACGGTCTAGCGGCATCGGCGCTGCAGCCGTGCTACGGGATGGCCGAATCGACGCTTGCGGTGTCGATGCATCGTGCGTGGCACGAAGGCACGGTCGATGGCGCGCCGTACGTGATCGCCGATACGCTCGACCGGCGCGCGCTGATCGAGCGTCGCGACGCGCAACCGGCCGCCGCGAACGACGGCGCCGAAACGGAAACCGAAACCGTGCTCGCGATGGGCACGCCGATCGAGGGCATGGCGTTCCGGATCCTGGACGACGGCGACCACGCGCTGGCGAACCGCGCGGTCGGCGAAGTCGCGATCCGCGGCACGTCGGTGATGCTCGGCTACCTGAACCCCGACGACGGTTCGATCGCCGCACCGCTGACGGCCGACGGCTGGTTCCGCACCGGCGACATCGGCTACATCGCGGACGGCCAGCTGCATATCCTCGGGCGCAAGAAGGAAGTCATCATCATTCGCGGCAGCAACTACTTCCCGCACGAAATCGAGGAAGCGCTGACGTCGCATCGCACGCTGCGCAAGAGCACCTGCATCGCGTTCGGGCTGCCCGATCCCGAGACGGGCACCGAGCGGCTGGTCGTCGCGATCGAGGCGCGGCCCGTCGATGCGACGCCGCAGACGCGCGCCGAGTGCCAGCAGCTGCTCGCATCGCGGATCGGTTTCGCCGCGCAGGATCTGTGCTTCGTCGAACCCGGCTCGCTGCCGCGCACGACGAGCGGCAAGCTGCAGCGCCTGAAGTGCCGCGACCTCTATGCAAACGGCGCGCTGTCCGTGATCCACGCGACGGCGGCGGCCGAAGCCGGCCAGGGAGCGTACGCATGACGGCCACCTCATTCACGCCGGTGCTCGAACTGCGCGACGTCTCGCGCGTGTACGAAGGCGCGGGCCGCGTCGTCGCGGTGCGCGGCGCGACGATCTCGATCGGCCAGCGCGATGTCGTCGCGCTCGTCGGCCCGTCGGGCAGCGGCAAGAGCACGCTGCTCAATCTCGCCGGTTTTCTCGATGTGCCGAGCACCGGCGAACGCTGGCTCGAAGGCCAGCGGATCGACGATGCGCCGGACACGCTCGAACGAATTCGCCGCGAGCGCATCGGCTTCGTGTTCCAGCAGTTCAACCTGCTTCCCGTGCTGTCGGCGCTCGAGAACGTCGAGCTCGGCTAGCTCGGAAGAGCGTCGTGTAGGTACAGAGTGTAAGATCCTGTGTAGATCTCCTCGGTCTCCTCATCAGTCACAACCCACACCACCCACACCCACCCTCACAC